>JAFAQO010000640.1 GCA_019246375.1 Mycobacterium sp.
CCGCGAGAACGGTCAATATGGTCAGGGCCATGCGGCGTCGGCGCGGAGCATCGACCCACACGCCGATGACCGGCGCCAGCACGGCAATCGTCAACCCGGCAACGCTCAGCGCGCGACCCAGCCAACTCGCGGGTGGGGCGCCACCAGGCATGCCCTCACCGACCGTCCCCGTCAAATAGACCGAGAACACGAACGTCACCACGATCGCGCTCAGGCCGGTGGAACCGCAGTCCCACAATGCCCACGCCAGCACCCCGGCGCGCTCGGTTGTGCGCGAACCCGATGCCGGGTTGCTCATGCCCGGCACTTTAACCGGTAGTAGCGACCCGCCGCGCCCGGCGTCGCCGCGCTAGCGATCGCTACGAATCCGTCACCGGACGGGCTTGTCTACGATTGCCGCATGCCGGTACCCGCTCCCAGTCCCGATGCTCGTGCCGTCGTCACCGGCGCCTCACAAAACATCGGCGAAGCACTGGCCACCGAACTGGCCGCCCGCGGCCACAATCTGATTGTCACCGCACGTCGGGAGAACATACTCATCGAGCTGGCCGACCGGCTGACCAACCAGTACGGGGTCATTGTCGAAGTGCGACCGGTCGATCTGACCGAGCCAGCCGAGCGGGCGAAGCTGACCGAGGAATTGACCGCCCGGACCATCTCGATCCTGTGCGCCAATGCCGGTACCGCGACGTTCGGTCCGGTCTCTGCGCTCGACCCGGCGGCCGAAAGAGCGCAGGTACAGCTCAACGCCGTCGCGGTGCACGACCTTACGTTGGCGGTGTTGCCGGGCATGATCGAACTCAAGGCCGGCGGCATATTGATTTCTGGTTCAGCAGCGGGCAATTCGCCGATTCCCTACAACGCAACCTATGCGGCCACCAAGGCGTTCGTGAATACCTTCAGCGAATCGTTGCGCGGTGAACTGCGGGGGTCCGGTGTGCACGTCACCCTGCTGGCGCCGGGCCCGGTTCGCACCGAGCTACCGGATCCGGCCGATGCGTCGCTGGTCGAAAAACTGGTGCCTGAATTCCTGTGGATTTCCACTGAGCACACCGCCCAGGTATCGCTGGATGCCTTGGCGCGCAACAAGATGCGCGTCGTTCCCGGCGTGACGTCGAAGGCCATGTCGGTGGCCAGCCAGTACGCACCGCGCGCCATCGTCGCGCCGATCGTGGGCAGCTTCTACAAGAAGCTAGGCGGCTGACGCGCTAACGGCGCCGCTTGTTGCCGCCGAGCATGCTGCGGACGATTTCCCTGCCGAGCGCGTTGAGGAAGGTCTGGAAACCCCGACTATTCACGAACCGCTTCCACCAGCCGGGCTTCGGGGGCGCGGGCTTCGGAGCCTTCCCCGCCGGCGGCTGGTCGGCCGGGGCAGCTTGCGCTGCTTTGGCGTTGAGCTTCTCGTACGCCGATTCTCGGTCGATGGTCTGACCGTATTTGGCCTGCAGCTGGCTGGCCTTGGCCGCGGCGCCGATCGCGTCGTTGCCAATGGCGGCCATCAGCGACCGGGGTGAGCGCAGCCTGGTCCACGCTACCGGGGTCGGCGCGCCCCGCTCCGACAACACGGTAACCACGGCCTCCCCGATGCCCAGCGATGTCAGAGCCGACTCCAGGTCGTACACATCGGTTTTGGGGTAGGTGCGGACGGTTTTGGCCAGCGCTTTCTGGTCGTCGGGAGTGAACGCGCGCAGGGCGTGCTGGATCCGCGCCCCGAGCTGGGACAGCACTTCGTTGGGCACATCGGTGGGCAACTGGGTGCAGAAGAACACGCCCACGCCCCTGGAGCGGATCAGCTTGACGGTCTGCTCGACCTGTTCCAGGAACGCCTTCGACGCATCGGTGAACAACAGGTGAGCCTCGTCGAAGAAGAACACCAGCTTGGGTTTGTCCACGTCGCCGATCTCGGGCATGGACTTGAAGAGATCGGACAGCACCCACATCAAGAAGGTGGAGAACAGCACCGGGCGTCCAGCCTGGTCACCGAGCTCCAGCAGCGAGATGACCCCGCGGCCTTTGTCATCGACACGTACCAGGTCCGTGGGCTTGAGTTCGGGCTCGCCGAAGAAGGTGTTGGCGCCCTCGGCTTCCAGATTGACCAGGGTGCGCAGGATGACCCCGGCCGTGGTCGCGGAAACGCCGCCCAGATCCTTCAGCGCGGCCTTGCCCGCATCGCTGGTGAGGTAGCTGATCACCGCACGCAGGTCCTTCAGGTCCAGCAGCTCGTAGTTTTGCTGGTCGGCCCAGTGGAAGATCAGGCCCAGCGTCGACTCCTGGGTAGCGTTGAGTCCCAACACCTTTGACAACAGGATGGGGCCGAAGCTGGCGATGGTGGCCCGCACCGGAACACCGATGCCGCTGGTTCCCAACGCCATGAACTCCACCGGGAACGCGCTCGGTTGCCAGTCGTCGCCGGTCTCCTTGGCGCGCGCGGCGATCCTGTCGTTGGCCTCGCCGGCCCGGGCCAGGCCGGACAGGTCGCCCTTGATGTCGGCCATCAGCACCGGTACGCCCGCTGCGGAGAGCTGCTCGGCGATCAACTGCAGCGTCTTCGTCTTGCCGGTGCCGGTGGCGCCCGCCACCAGGCCGTGCCGGTTGACGGTGGCCAGCGGAATGCGGATCCGCGCCGCCGGGTCGGCGGTACCGTCGACCACCACTGTGCCCAGCTCCAGGGCCTTGCCTTCGACGGCATAACCGGCCGCGATTCGCTGCGCGGGGGGCGCTGCCGAGCCAGTGTTCGATGTCGATTCAGGGGTCATGGTGCCGCGTGCCTTTCCCCAGTCGTTCCCGAAGTAATGCGGGCAATGCATGACACTACTGGCACCGGCCCCATTCGCGTCAGGTATGGCAGCTAACGTGGGGCCTACTGTGAGCGCTGTGCGGGACGAACTGGTGTGGGTCGACTGCGAGATGACCGGGCTTGATCTGGGCTCGGACAAGTTAATCGAAATTGCGGCCCTAGTCACCGACGCTGACCTCAACATTCTCGGCGACGGCGTCGACGTCGTGATCCATGCCGACGACGCCGCTCTGTCGTCGATGATCGACATTGTCGCCGACATGCATGCCCGCTCCGGCCTGGTCGACGAAGTGAAGGCATCCATCGTCGACCTGGCGGCCGCCGAGACGATGGTGCTCGACTACATCCGCGAGCACGTCAAGCAACCCAAGACAGCCCCGCTGGCCGGTAATTCGATCGCCACCGACCGTGGGTTCATCGCCCGCGACATGCCGGCCCTGGATTCCTTCCTGCACTATCGGATGATCGACGTCAGCTCGATCAAAGAGCTGTGCCGGCGCTGGTACCCACGCATCTACTTCGGCCAGCCGACAAAAGGACTGACGCACCGGGCGCTCGCTGACATCCGCGAATCAATTCGGGAATTGCAGTTCTACCGGCGCACCGCATTCGTGCCCCCGCCGGGGCCCTCTACCAGCGACATCGCGGCGATAGCCGCAGAGCTGGGCGGCCAGATAGACGCGCCGCAGCCAATCGATTCGGCTGCCGAGCGCCCGAGCGGCTAGTATCGACGTCGCCGCTTGGCGGCTCGCGATCTCGCGGGATCGGCGCGCGGCGATGGTGAGTGTAGTTCAGTTGGTAGAGCACCAGGTTGTGATCCTGGATGTCGCGGGTTCGAGTCCCGTCACTCACCCCCATGCGATGTCTCGGGACATCGTGCACATGTGTCTTGGGACATCGTTCACGGTTTTGTTTGTGGTTGGTAGTCCTTGGTCGGGTTGAGGCGAAGTTTCGCAGGAGTTGTCCGTCGGTGGTCACGACCCGGATGTGTAGGTCGTGAATTAGGACCAGGACGTTTGTGCCGGCGTGTCTGCCGCCCATCCCGATGTGGTGTAGGCGGCTGTTGTGGCGCAAAGTGAGCTTGCCGTTGCTGTCGATGCGGTCGTGGCGGATGCGGTAGGCGCCGGCGTGCAGTGGAGCGCCGGTCGGGGTTGCTTTGGGTCGGGCCAGGTAGGCCTAGT
>JAFAQO010000643.1 GCA_019246375.1 Mycobacterium sp.
GCCGTCTATGAGGCGTGGCGTCAGCACGGCTTCGCGTGGGCAGCACGGTGACGCGCCCGCGCTACCTCCCGCCGCTTATGGTTCGCCACGGTAGGTGCCGATGGTCCAGGCGTTGCCCTCGGTGTCTCGCAGGCTGACGGTGTGCGAGCCGCGGTGTCGTTACCAGGTGTTCCAGTGCGTCACGGTTTCGGCGGGCAACCGCTTGGCCGGCCGGAAGTCGGTGCCCTTGGTGTAGGCGATCGGAAACAGCCCGCCCTGGCTGTACTCGTCGAACGGAATCCCGAGCACTTCGGCGGCCTGCTTCTCGCCGTCCCGCAGCAGATGCAGCGTCGTCCAGCACGAACCGAGCCCTCGGGAACGCAACGCCAGGCAGAAGCTCCAGGCTGCTGGGAACAGCGACGCCCAGAACGACACGCCGCCCAGCGGCGATTCCTCCGCCCGTCCCTCCAGGCAGGGAATCAAAAGGACCGGCGCCTCGTGCATGTGCTCGGCGAGATAGGTCGCCGAATCGCGGACCAACCCCATCCGCTCACCGCGAGTATCCCCCCCGGAATATTCACGTCCCGGCTGGCTGAGGTAGTCCTTGGCGTTGGCCAGGTAGATGTCAGCGATCGCCTTCTTCTTGTCGGTGTCCTCGACAAAGATCCACTGCCAGCCTTGTGAATTGGAGCCGGTGGGCGCCTGGAGCGCCAGCTCAAGGCATTCCATGAGCACCTCGCGTGGCACCGGCTTATCGAAGTCGAGGCGCTTGCGCACCGATCGGGTGGTAGTGAGAACTTCATCGACGGACAGCTTCAGCGTCATGTGGGGAGACTACCGTGACGCCATGACCGTCGAACTGACGCAAGACGTCTCCGACAGGCTGCAGTCCGACCAATACGGGTGGCTCACCACCGTCGCGGAATCGGGCGAACCGGTTCCGCGCCTGGTCTGGTTCTACTTCGGCGGCGCCGACTTTACGGTGTATTCCACCCCGCAGGCGGCCCAGCTCGCCGATATCACGGAGCGCCCCCATGTCAGCCTGAATCTTGACTCCGACGGTGACGGATACGGAATCGTCGTTACCGGCGTCGCGAAGGTGGATGCGACGGGTGTCGACTGCCGGGAGGACGGTCCGTACTGGGCGAAGTACAGCAACATTGCCGCGAGATACGGCCTGGCTGAGGCGATGGCCTCGCATAGCACCCGGCTGAAGATCAGCCCTACGAACCTGTGGACGACGCCGACGGGTTAGCGGAAGTCGCGGGACTTCGAGCCCACCGCCAGCTGGATGCTGCCGAGTCGTTCCGCCACGACTGTGACAGCGCCGCTGGCGTTTTGAACCTGACCGCGGATCAGCAGCGCCGACGCCGTCTGCGCCAGCTTGCGATGACGCGCCCACACTCCCGGCGTGCAGAGCACGTTAACCATCCCGGTTTCGTCCTCGAGGTTGAGAAACGTCACACCCTGAGCCGTCCCTGGCCGCTGCCGATGCGTCACCGCACCGGCGATCAGCACCCGGTCGCCGTCGGGCACCGACAGCAGTCCGTCGGCGGGCAACACACCCATCGCATCCAGATCCGCCCGCAAGAACTGCGTCGGATAACTGTCCGGGGAGATGCCGGTGGCCCACACATCGGCGGCGGCCAACTCCAGATCGCTCATCCCGGGCAACGCCGGGATGTGCGACGACGAGCCCACACCGGGCAACCGGTCCGGCCGTTGGGTGGCGGCCGCCCCCGCCGCCCACAGCGCCTCCCGCCGCGATAGTCCGAAGCAGGCCAGCGCTCCTGCTGTGGCCAGCGCTTCGGTCTGCGGCACACTCAGCTGCACCCTGGACGTCAAATCCAACAAAGAAACGAACGAGCCGTTGGCTTTTCGCTCCTCGACCAGCTTTTCAGCCAGGTCGTCTCCAAAATGACGAACGTTGCCCAGACCGAGCCTTACCTCTGTTCCGGCGTTTTCCAGCGTGGCGTGCGCCAAGCTGGCGTTGACGTCGGGCCCGTGCACCACCACGCCGTGCCTGCGAGCGTCGGCCACCAGCGACTGCGGTGAGTAGAAGCCCATCGGCTGCGCGCGCAGCAGTGCGGCGCAGAACGCAGCCGGGTGATGCAGCTTGAACCACGACGAGTAGAACACCAGTGCCGCAAAGCTCAGCGCGTGGCTTTCCGGGAAGCCGAAATTGGCAAAGGCTTCCAGCTTGGCGTACACCCGGTCGATCACTGCGTCGGCCGCTCCGTGCAGTTGCCGCATGCCGTCGTAAAACCGTCCGCGCAGCCGTCGCATACGTTCGGCTGAACGCTTGGACCCTACGGCCCGCCGCAGTTGGTCGGCCTCGGCGGCGGAAAATCCGGCGCAGTCGACCGCGAGCTGCATCAGCTGTTCCTGAAATAGTGGTACTCCCAACGTCTTTTGCAGCGCCTGCTCCATCGACGGGTGGTCGTAGACGACCGGGTCGACGCCGTTGCGCCGGCGGATGTACGGATGCACCGAGCCACCCTGGATGGGGCCGGGACGGATCAGCGCGACCTCGACCACCAGGTCGTAGAAGATTCGCGGCCGCAGCCGCGGCAGGGTGGCCATCTGCGCCCGCGACTCCACCTGGAACACCCCGACCGAATCGGCGCGCGACAGCATCTCGTATACCGCCGGCTCGGAGAGGTCCAGCTTGGCCAGGTCCACCTCGATGCCCTTGTGTTCGGCCACCAGATCAATGGCATAGTGCAGCGCGGAGAGCATGCCCAGGCCGAGTAGGTCGAATTTCACCAACCCGATTGCCGCGCAATCGTCTTTATCCCACTGCAGGACACTGCGGTTCTCCATGCGTGCCCATTCGACCGGGCACACGTCGGCGATCGGACGATCGCAGATCACCATGCCGCCGGAGTGAATCCCCATGTGCCGTGGCAGATTCTGGACCTGGGTCGCCAGGTCGATCACCTGCTCGGGGATGCCCTCTAGAACATCCGAGTCAGGCTCCGGCCCATTCGAGTCGCTGCCGAGCCCGCTCCAACTATTGAGCTGCTTGCTCCACGCGTCCTGCTGGCCCTGTGAGAAACCCAGGGCACGGGCCATGTCGCGCACCGCGATTCGCCCCCGGTAGGTGATGACATTGGCGACCTGGGCGGCGTAGTCGCGGCCGTATTTGTCATAGACGTACTGGATGGCTTTTTCACGCTGATCCGACTCGATGTCGATGTCGATGTCAGGTGGCCCGTCGCGGGCAGGCGACAAGAAGCGTTCGAACAACAACTCGTTGGCTATCGGATCGACCGCGGTGACGCCGAGGGCATAACAGACCGCGGAGTTGGCCGCCGATCCCCTGCCCTGGCACAGGATGTTGTTCTCCCAACAAAACCGGGTGATGTCGTGCACCACCAGGAAATAGCCCGGAAACTTCAGCTGGGTAATGATATTCAGCTCGTGTTCGATCTGTGCGTAGGCTCGGCGCGCCCGCTCGGGTGGCCCATAGCGGTTTCGGGCGCCGGTGATAGTCAGCTCGCGCAGCCAGCTGTCTTCGGTATGCCCCGCCGGAACGTCGAACGGTGGCAGCTGCGGAGCGATCAGCGTCAGCCCGAAGGCGCACTGCTCACCGAGCTCGGCAGCGGCGGTGACCGCTTCTGGATACCACGCGAACAGTCGTGCCATTTCCTCACCGGACCGCAGGTGCGAGCCGGCCAGCGGAGCCAGCCAGCCGTCGGCCGTATCCAGCGACTGGCGGGCTCGTATCGCCCCCATCGCCATCGCCAGCCGGCTTCGAGACGGCTCGGCAAAATGCGCACCGGTAGTGGCGACCGCGCGAAGGCCGAATCGTGCTGCCAGACCGGTCAACGCGGCGTTGCGCTCGTCGTCGAGCGGGTGGCCGTGCCGGGTCAGCTCAATACTGACCCGCTCGGTGCCGAACCGGTCCACCAGGTCGGCCAATGCCGCCGCGGCCGCATCCGGCCCGCTGTTGGAAAGCGCTTGAGACACATGGCCTTTACGGCAACCGGTCAGGATGTGCCAGTGTCCGCCCGCCGCGTCGGTCAGCGCGTCGAAGTCGAAGCGGGGCTT
>JAFAQO010000666.1 GCA_019246375.1 Mycobacterium sp.
TTATCGCGCGGAAAGCTGGCTGAGTCGATGACCAGCACATCCCGACCAGCGCGGGCGGCCCAGGCGGCCGCCGCGGACCCGGCTGGTCCAGCGCCCACGACCACCACATCGGCTCTGCTGTGCACAGTCCCAGTATGTTGGTCAGGTGCGGACTCCAGCGAGCGTGGTGGCGGGCGTCGACTTCGGCGACGCGATCTTCGCTACCAATGTCCGGGACGGGGTCGCGCGGATCGAGCAATTGATCGAGACGGAGCTGCGCGGCAGCGACGACCTGCTCACCGAGGCGGTGCTGCACCTGTTTGAGGCTGGTGGCAAACGATTCCGGCCGCTGTTTACGGTGCTGTCGGCGCAACTCGGGCCGCAGCCGGACGCCAGAGAGGTGACGATCGCCGGGGCGGTCATCGAGCTGGTCCACCTGGCGACGCTCTACCACGACGACGTCATGGACGAGGCGCGGGTGCGCCGCGGCGCACCCAGCGCCAACCTGCGCTGGGGCAACAACATCGCGATCCTGGCCGGCGACTACCTGTTCGCGACGGCCTCGCGGCTGGTGTCGCTGTTGGGCCCCGACGCGGTGCGGGTGATCGCCGAGACATTCGCCCAGCTGGTGACCGGGCAGATGCGTGAGACTCGCGGCGCCGCCGAGGGCGTGGACTCGATCGAGCACTACCTGAAGGTGGTCCACGAAAAGACTGCCTGCCTCATCGCCGCGGCGGGCCGGTTCGGTGCCACCTTCTCCGGGGCCGACGAGGAGCAGGTCGACCGATTGAGCCGGCTCGGCGGCATCGTCGGCACCGCGTTTCAAATTTCCGACGACATCATTGACATCGACAGCGATCCGGACGAATCCGGCAAGGTTCCGGGCACCGATCTGCGCGAGGGAGTGCACACGCTGCCGGTGCTCTACGCGCTGCAGGAGACCGGGCCGGACGGCGCCCGGCTGCGCGAGCTGTTGAGCGGTCCGGTCGAGAATGACGCGGTCGTGGCCGAGGCGCTGACGCTACTACGGGCGTCGGCGGGGATGGCAAAGGCCAAGGAAACGGTGGCGCGGTATGCGGCCCGAGCGCGCGAGGAATTGGCCGAGCTGCCCAACCTTCCGGGCCGGCACGCGCTGTCCACGCTGGTCGACTACACCATCAATCGTCATGGCTAGTTGTCGGAACCCGGCGGGTCGCCTTGGGCGTTTAATCAGCGGGCCCGGGTGTAACCACGTGCCCGGGTGTTTGTAGGAGGATTCTGATGACCTGGCATCCGCATGCCAACAGGTTCAAGACGTTCGCGCTGTTGGTCGGTATGTCGGCGCTGATCGTGTTCGTCGGCGGATTGTTCGGCCGGACGGCATTGATCTTTGCGGCGTTGTTTGCCGTCGGCCTGAACGTTTACACGTATTTCAACAGCGACAAGCTGGCGCTGCGGGCGATGCACGCCCAACCGGTGTCCGAGGTGCAGGCGCCGGCGATGTACCGGATCGTGCGCGAGCTGGCCACCAGCGCGCACCAGCCGATGCCACGGCTCTACATCAGCGATACCGCGGCGCCCAATGCCTTCGCCACCGGCCGCAACCCCCGCAACGCCGCGGTGTGTTGCACGACCGGAATTCTGCGGATTCTCGATGAGCGCGAGCTGCGCGCCGTGCTGGGCCACGAGCTGTCGCACGTCTACAACCGCGACATCCTGATCTCCTGCGTGGCAGGCGCACTGGCGTCGGTGATCACCGCGCTGGCCAACCTGGCCATGTTCGCCGGCATGTTCGGTGGCAGCAACCGTGACGGCGGCAACCCCTTTGCGCTGCTACTCGTTTCGCTGCTGGGCCCGATCGCGGCGACGATTGTGCGGCTGGCGGTGTCGCGGTCGCGGGAGTACCAGGCCGATGAATCCGGCGCGGTGCTGACCGGCGACCCGCTGGCGCTGGCATCCGCGCTGCGGAAGATCTCCAGCGGAGTGCAAGCTGCGCCGCTGCCACCGGAACCGAAGCTGGCCAGCCAGGCACACCTCATGATCGCCAACCCGTTCCGCGCTGGTGAGCGGATCGGGTCGCTGTTCTCGACGCACCCGCCGATCGACGACCGGATCCGCCGGCTCGAGGCAATGGCGCGCGGCTAGCCCCAGTAGCCTCATCGATCACTGCGTGAGGGATTAGTGCCCTCTTCGGCTTGATGGCGTGCGTGATATCACGTCGGAATGAATCACTACACCTATTGCGCCGAATGGTCGCCCGAGCAGGGCGAGTACGTGGGTCGGTGTATCGAGTTCCCGTCGTTATCGCGGTGGGCGCCGACCATGCAGGAGGCAATTGCCGGCATCGAGCACGCCGTCGACGAGCACGTCGCCGAAAGGCGAAGGGAAGGTTACGACGTTCCCGCGCCACTCACTGAACGCCAATACAGCGGCAAGTTCGTAGTCAGAACATCGCGGGCGCTGCATGCGCGTCTCGCCGTTGAAGCCGCCGAACAGAACGTATCGATGAATCAGTGGGTCGTCCAGAAGTTGGCGGACCGGCCGATGAGCAAACTCTTCGATCTGTGATATCGCATGTGACATCGTTTCTCAACACCACTGCACGCCAGCCCGCCGGTACAGGCGTGGTTGGTGTGGCTAGTGAAAGCCCGAGTGGCTATTTGCCTCCGCAGTTTGCCAGTATTGCCATAGGCTCGCCTGGCGATGTATGAGAGTTGGGACTTCAATGTCGGAACGTAAACCAACGGACATCCACGAGGCCGGCCTGGCCCTGGACCTGCCCGATTTGATCTTTGAGACGCGTGCCGGTGCTGATATGACCCAGGCCCAGCTGGCTAGCAAACTTGGTATTAGCCAGTCAGCGGTTGCGGCGTGGGAGAGCGGCGAGCAAGTGCCGCGGGTTGACGAGCTGGAACGAGTCGCTCAGGTATGCGGCAAGCGGCTGCATATCCGTATCGATGTTGATTGACCGCTTACCGTAGACGGGATTAGAACCCGGCCCCGTGCACCTCGTGCCCCGGCGTTTCCGCTTCCAGACCGCGGTAGGCGTCTTCGACGGTCGAGCCATGGTTGATCACCGCGTCGACTTCACGGGCGATCGGCATGTTCAGTCCGTACTTGTCGGCGAACTCCATGATCACGCTGGCGGCCTTGACGCCCTCGGCGACCTGGTTCATCGACGAAATGATCTCATCGATGGGTTTGCCGGCGCCGAGCTGCTCGCCGACGTGGCGGTTACGGCTGCGCTGGCTAGTGCAAGTCACGATGAGGTCGCCCATGCCGGCCAATCCGGCGAACGTGTCGCGCTGGCCGCCCATGGCCTCGCCCAGCTTGGACATTTCCCGCACCGAGCGGGCCATCAACAGCGCGCGGGTGTTCTCACCGATCCCCACCGAGTAGCCCATGCCGACCGCGATCGCGTAAACGTTTTTCAAAGCGCCACACATCTCGACGCCGAGCACATCGTCAATGGTGTAGACGCGAAAGCGCTTGGTGCGGAACAGCTGCGCGAGCCGGGCGGCCAGGTGGTGGTCGGGCATCGCCAGGACTGCGGCGGCCGCGTAGCCCTCGGCCACCTCGCGGGCGATGTTCGGGCCGGCCAGCATGCCGGCCGGGTGGCCGGGCATCACTTCCTCGACGATCTGCGACATGCGCATGTTGGTGCCCTGCTCGAGACCCTTGACCAGCGACACCACTGGCACCCATGGCCGCAGTTCGGCAGCGAGCTCAGTAAGCACGTCCCGGAATCCATGCGAAGGCACCCCCATGACGACCACGTCTGCAGCGTTGGCGGCCTCGGAGAAGTCAGTGGTGGCGCGTAGCGATTCGCTGAGGACGACCTCGTCGCCCAGGTAGCGGGTGTTGCGGTGGTTGTCATTGATGTCCTTGGCGGTTTCCTCGGAGCGCACCCACTGCAGCGTCGGTGCGCGGCGGGCGCAGATGGACGCA
>JAFAQO010000082.1 GCA_019246375.1 Mycobacterium sp.
GCGTTGTTGGGCACTACCAGGATTGCCTCGAGGTCGGGCCACAGCACTGGGCCGCCCGCAGAGAACGCATAGGCGGTGGACCCCGTCGGCGTCGACACCAATACCCCGTCGCAGCCAAACGTCGACACGGGCCGTCCGTCGACTTCGACGACAACCCCGAGCACCCCTAACCGCGGGCCCTTTTCCAGGCTCACTTCGCTTAGCGCCCAGCCGCGCTCTAGAATCTGGCCCTCGACGCGCACCACGACGTCCAGCGTCAAGCGGTCTTCCACCCGATAGTCCCGCGCGATGACGTGCCCGAGTACGTTCTCGATGGCCTCGGCCTCAGCCTCGGCAAGAAATCCGATGCGGCCCAGGTTGACGCCCAGCACCGGAATTTCGGCGGTACGGGCCAGCTCGGCGGCGCGCAAGAAAGTGCCGTCTCCGCCCAGAACCAGCACCAGCTCGCATCCTTCGGCCGCACGAGGGTCGGCGTCTACCACCTCGATCTCAACGCCCAACGCCCGCATATCGTCGGGAGCCAGGTGCAGCGATCCTCTGTCGACCGCCTCCGCGGACAGTGCTCGCAGTCGAATCCCGTTCTCGCTCAGCGTTTTCTCTACCCGACGGGCGGTTTCTGTCACCTCGTCGCGTCCGGTGTGCACTACCAGCAGGACGGTCCGGTCATGACTCATTGCGGGCCCCTCGTGACGGCCTGCTGCACCGCGCGCACCAACGCCTCACCCGAAAGACCGCGATCGGTCTGGGCACGCAGCCACAAGAAATACTCGACATTGCCCGACGGACCGGGGAGCGGGCTCGCGGTAACACCGACGGTGTGCCAGTCTAGCTCCTCGGCCCGACGGGCCACGACAAGCACCGAGTCCGCGCGCAGCGCCGGGTCGTGTACCACCCCGCCGGGGCCCACCTGTCCCTTCCCCACCTCAAACTGCGGCTTCACCATGGGAACGATATCGGCGCTCTGTGACGCGCATCCAGTTAACGCGGGCAACACCGTAGCCAGCGAGATGAACGACAGGTCGGCCACCACGATGTCCACCAATCCACCGATAAACTCGGGCGCCAGATCGCGCACGTTGGTTCGTTCGACGACGCTCACCCGGGGATCCGAACGCAGCGACCAGGCCAGTTGCCCATACCCCACATCGACGGCCACCACTTCCCGCGCGCCCCGATCCAGCAGGACGTCAGTGAAGCCGCCAGTCGAAGCGCCCGCGTCAAGGCAGCGCCGACCTGCAACTGCGATGCCGAAGGCGTCAAGCGCGCCAATGAGTTTGTGCGCTCCGCGCGACACCCAGGTGCGCTGGGCGTCGCCGGCGACGGACAGCGTGGCGGTGGCAGCGACGGCGGTGGCCGCCTTCACCGCGGGCATGCCGTCGATGCGCACTTTGCCGGCATCGATCAATTCGGCAGCCTGCTGACGTGAGCGCGCCAGCCCGCGCCGGACCAGCTCGACGTCGACACGGGCACGCCGGGCCACCGCGCACTCAACCCTTCTCCGCCGACTCCAGGGCGCGCACCAGCACGTCGTGCGCCTCGGAAAGACGGCGCGCTATCTCGTCGATATCGCCTTCGGTGAGCTCGTTCTCACCTTCGACGATTTCGGGCAGCCCGGCGAGCAGGCCCTCGATCTGGGCGCGAATCTGGTCAGGGTCAATGGTCAATGCGCCGCTCCTCCTCATCGCTTCGCTCTGCATCGTCGCCGGCGCGCGGGTCATTGCGCTCATTACGCTAGCCGATCTGCAGCAGGGACCAGCGCTGTAGGGCGTCGCGGGCCACATCGTCGCCGGCTTCGATGGTGAAGGCTTGTTTGTCGAAGTCCGCCTTCCACACAGCGCTCGCGACGGCACGAACAACCGACAGTCCGTCGCCGTCATCGTCACCCTCAGCGCTGACCGTCACTGCTTTCTCGTCGGTGTCGACTTGCCAGGCCGCTTGCGGTCCGACCGCAAGCATGTCAGCGTCCTGGTGCAGCGACCGCAGGTCGCAACCGATATAGGTCGGCCGTTGCGCCGGTATGGCACATATCGCGTCCCGTGCGGAGTTGACGCCAGTGAGCACCATCAGACTCGGAAGATCGGCGGCGTTGGCGCCGGCGATATCGGTGTCCAACCGGTCGCCGATCACCAGTGGGTTGCGAAAGTTGCCGCGTGCCGCCGCATCCTTTAACAGCGTCGGTGCCGGCTTGCCGGCTATCTGTGGTTCGGCGTCGGTAGCCGCTTGCAGCGCCGCCACCATGGCTCCATTACCGGGTAGCAGTCCCCGTTCGGACGGCAAGGTGCGGTCGACATTGGCCGCCACCCACAGTGCGCCGGCTCGGATCGCCAGCGTCGCCTCGGCGAGGTCGGGCCAGCCGGTGGCGGTGGAATGACCCTGCACCACGGCGACAGGTTCGTCTTCACACCGGCGCACCGGACGCAATCCCACCGCTGCGATCTCGTCGGCCAGCGATTCGGTACCGACAATCAGCACCCGTGAGTCGGCCGGCAACTGCTTGGCCAGCACCCGCGCAGCGGTCTGCGCGCTGGTGATGACGTCGTCGCCGTCGGCGGTGAAGCCGAGATCGCGCAAGTGGGCCGCGACTTCGGCTGCGCTGCGCGAAGCATTGTTCGTTGTGTAAAGCTTCCGGCTACCGACCTTGTCGAGCGACTCCACCGCGCCGTCCGTCGGACGGTGGCCTTGATACACCGTGCCGTCCAGGTCGATAAGCAGGCAATCATGTTCCTGCGCAAGCGTTGTCACGTCACCCCAGCTCGCTGACACGTTCTTCGGCGTCGGTGACGCCATCGGCATCGGCGGCAGCGGAACGCAGAAACCATTGCAGCGCCTCGCCTGTGCGGTCGAGCGCCAGCAGCGTCTCGGCGTAGGCGTAGAACAGCCGTGCGGCGGTCGAGCCGGTACGAGCCGGATCAAGCGGCGGCGTGGACAAGACAGTCAAAGCCTGCTCGAGCTGACCGAGATCTGCCCGGGCGCCGGCGGCGACAATGCGCAATTCGTCGGCGTCATCGCCGCCGAGCTGGGCCGCCTCTGGTCCCCGCGCGAGTTCGATTGCCCGCTCCGGACGGCCCAGACCCCGCTCGCAGTCGGCGATCAGCGGAAGCAACACAGATTTACTGCCCATCCGGCGGGCCGCGCGCAGTTCAGCGAGCGCTTGCGACCAGTTGCCGCAATGGTAGGCCGCGATTCCGACCGCTTCGCGAACCGCGGCAATCCGCCCCGACCGGGCGCGCGCCGCCTGTGCATGGCTGAGCGCGGCTTCGGGGTCATCGTCGATGAGCTCCCCCGCCACCACGAGGTGGCGCGCCACGGTGTCCGCGGTGGCGCGGTCCAAAGTGCTGAGTTCGCGCCGGATTTCAGGTGCCAGTTGCTTAGCTTCCACATCGGGTGGAATTCGTGGCACTTCTCGTTGGGTGTGATCGTCGGGTGGCGGAGCATGTTGGGGCTGAGCTCTGCGCGCACGTCCCGGTCCCGACCTTGGGACGCCGCGCTGGCCGCGTATGCCGCGCCTCGGTGCCTCATCGCCGGCTCCCGGCCAACGCCGCCGCTCCCCGCTGTCACCGCGTCTGTTATCGACCATTCGGGGCCTTCCGCTTTGAATCGCTGTCACGCCTGCCGTCGAAGGATGCCTTGTCAAAAGGATACGGGCATACCCGGTGGGGTCACAGTTAAGCCTTTAATAACCGCAATTAACGAGCGAAAAATACCGGCGACAAAATAAAAGCACCCCCGGGTTTTGTGGGGGTGCTTTTGTGGGTGTTCGGCGGTGTCCTACTTTTCCACCCGGGTGGGTAGTATCATCGGCGCTGGCAGGCTTAGCTTCCGGGTTCGGGATGGGTCCGGGCGTTTCCCTGTCGCTGT
>JAFAQO010000125.1 GCA_019246375.1 Mycobacterium sp.
ACAGCCTAATAAGGATGCCTGCGGGCTTGCCACTCGTCGGTCGGCGTCGCCTATGGCCGCTTTGCGGGGCGCGAAACATCCACCGCAGCAGCGCAATTACGCCGGCTACTGCACCGGGGCCCGCACCAGCTCGAGCACAGTCCGGCCCAGCAGAACGGGGTCAATCGGATGCGGCACGGCGGCTTCGGCGCGTGACCAACTGGCCAGCCAGGCATCGTCGGCGCGACCGGTGAGAACCACGATCGGTGGGCACTGCGCAACTTCGTCCTTCAACTGTTTGGCGACGCCCATGCCGCCGGCCGGCGACGCCTCGCCGTCGAGGATGGCCAGGTCGATGCCACCGGCGTCCACCTGACGTATCACCATGGGTTCGGTGGCGACTTCGACGTAGTCGACTTCAGGTAGATCCGGGTGCAGGCGTTTGCCGAGTGCCAGGATCACCTTCTCGCGGGTTTTGGCGTTGTTGCTGTACACGAGGATCCGCAGGGCGTCAGCGTCAGGCACGGTGCAGATGCTACTGCTACGGGTCGACAGCATGGACGATCAGTCGAAAGATGCTTGCCGCGGCGACCCGGCATGACTCTCGTCAGTGCGGTGCGCAATTGCATCGAGTTTCTCGTGCTCGTTAACCGCAGCGACCACGTCTTCGCAGGCTTGACGCAGCGTCCTGAGCCGGTCGGGCCCGAGAACCTCGACGAAGAGCTTCCGAACCCGGGCCGCGTTGGCTGGTGCGCAGGCCCGGATCGCATCCAGGCCGATGTCGGTGATCACGATGTCTGGGTAGCGGGCGTCGCCGTCTTCCTTGCGGATCAGGCCGCGTTTCTCCATCCGCCTCAGGTGGTGGGAGATCCGGCTCTTTTCCCATTGGGTGGCCGCACCCAGGTCGACAGCGCGCATGCGCCCGGTCTCCGACTCCGACAGGTTGACCAGGATCTCGAAGTCAGACGGTGACAGCTTGCACTCCTGTTGCAGATGCCGCGCCAGGTGCGTTTCGAGGGTGCGCCGCATCAGCACGTAGCTTCGCCACGCCTTTTGCTCGTCGTCGCTGAGCCACGGTCCGTCGGCCATGCCGCCATGCTACCGCCAGGTTGACAGATCAACCAGGCCGGGCTAACGTGGATTAGGTTGATACATCAACCCAAGTCAGAGGAGTCCTACCATGCCCGAGAAGAAGCTGATCGCTGTTGTTGGAGCCACCGGTTCCCAAGGAGGTGGCCTAGTGCGGGCCATCCTCTCTGACCACGGCCACGAGTTCGCGGCACGTGCGTTGACCCGCAACGCACATTCGGCCAAGGCGCAGGAGCTGGCCGCGGCCGGGGCCAACGTCGTCGAAGCCGATCTCGACGACGAGGCGAGCGTCCGCGCGGCGTTCGACGGAGTCCACGGCGCCTACGTCGTGACCAACTACTTCGTCGAGCGCACGCCAGAACAGGAGGCCGCGCGCACCCGCGCCCAGATGGAACTCGAGCAGGCCGAGGCGGCGGCGCGAGCGGCCCGCGACGCCGGGGTCGAGCACGTGATTTGGTCAACTTTGGAGGACACCCGGCTGTTCTTCGGCGACAGTGACAGGGTGCCCACCCTGCAGGGACGATACAAGGTGCCACACTTCGACGCCAAGGGTCAGGCCGACCAGATCTTCTCGAAATACGGGGTCCCGACCACCTTCCTGCGGACGACGTTTTTCTTCGAAGATTTTCAGATGGCGGGCATGGGACCGGCGCGAAACGCGGGCGGCGCGCTGACATTGACGATCCCGATGGCTGACCGCAAATTGGCCGGAATTGCTGTCGAGGACATCGGCAAGACGGCGCTAGGCATCTTCAAGCGGGACAGCGGGCTCATCGGGAGAACGGTCAGCATCGCCGGCGATCACCTCACCGGTGCTCAGTACGCCGCAGCGCTGTCCGAGGCGCTGGGCGAAGAAGTGCTCTACCGGCCCTATGACTGGGATGAGTACCGCGGGCTGGGCTTCCCCGGGGCAATCGAATTCGGCAATATGTTTCAGTACTACGCCGAAAACTCCGAACGTTTCACCGGCGACCGAGACCTCACATTAGTCCGTGAACTGAACCCACAACTGCAGTCCTTCCGTGACTGGCTGACGGTTCACAAGGCCGAAATTCCAACCGCCTGAATCGCGCAACGGCGAATCCCGAAGCGACCGACGGG
>JAFAQO010000147.1 GCA_019246375.1 Mycobacterium sp.
GCACGCCGGCGATGACGAGCGCGACGAGGCGTTGCACCGAATCCGTAAGAGAACCAAGCGACTTCGGTATACCGCGGCGGCGGTCGGTGCGACAAAGGTATCCGAGCGGGCCAAGGCAATACAGTCGCTACTCGGCGATCACCAGGACAGCGTGGTCAGCCGAGAGCATCTGAGTCACCAGGCAGAAGTCGCGCACACCGCAGGCGAAGACGCCTTCACCTTCGGTGTGCTGTACCAACAGGAGGCGGACTTAGCGGAAAACTGCCGCCAGCAGCTGCAACCCGCGCTGCGCAAGCTCAAAAAGGCGGTGCGCAAGGCGCAGCACTGACAGGGCCATGCGACCGCCCGCGACGATGCGGGAGGGCGGGCGAGTTGGCCTGTAAGCCGGATTCTGTTCCACACCACCATGCCTGGCGGTATGGCGGCGACCATCCATCTGGACACACCGTCGCCGGGTGCCTCAAGCGGCCTACCCGCAGGCTCGGGCGAGCAACCCTCTAACGCCTGCGCGACCGCACCGTAATGCGGTCTTCTTGGCCTTGCTTCGGGTGGGGTTTACCAAGCCATTCCGGTCACCCGGAATGCTGGTGCGCTCTTACCGCACCGTTTCACCCTTACCACCACGAGGGTGGCGGTCTGTTTTCTGTGGCACTTTCCCGCGAGTCACCTCGGATTGCTGTTAGCAATCACCCTGCTCTGTGAAGTCCGGACTTTCCTCGACGCCACTGGACCTCTCGGACCAGCGCGCCGCGGCCGCCCAGCCAACTCGTCCGCGAACATCACGGTACCCGCTGCCAAAAGCACAGGCCAGCGTCCTCTGCGATACTTCGTGGATGACCAACCCCGTACGCCCGCTGCACTAATGCCCTCCAAGCAGAAATGCGTCGGCTCCGGCGACTGGGAGGCAATTACCGCAGCTGTCAACGGCTACGGCGGGGCGTTGCTGCCCCGGCTGGTGACTGCGGCTGAAGCTGCCCGCCTTCGTAACCTCTACACCAGCGACGAGCTGTTCCGCGCCACCGTCGACATGGAACGGCATCGCTACGGCGCCGGGCAGTACCGGTATCTGCACGCGCCGTATCCCGAGCCGATCGAAGATCTGAAGCAAGCCCTGTACCCGCGGCTGCTGCCGATCGCCCGCGACTGGTGGGCCAAGCTGGGCCGAGCAGACCCCTGGCCGAACAGCCTCGACGAATGGCTGGACATATGCCACGCCGCCGGCCAAACCAAGCCCACCGCCCTGCTGCTCAAGTACGGCCCGAGCGACTGGAACGCGCTGCACCGAGACCTCTACGGGGAGCTGGTTTTTCCGCTTCAGGTGGTGATCAACTTAAGCGATCCGAACACCGACTACACCGGCGGTGAGTTCCTGCTGCTCGAACAGCGGCCACGGGCGCAATCCCGCGGCACCGCAATGCAACTGCCTCAAGGGCACGGCTACCTGTTCACCACCCGGGAGCGGCCGGTGCGGTCGAGCCGCGGGTGGTCGGCTGCACAGATTCGGCACGGCCTTTCCGTCGTCCGCTCCGGCGAGCGCTACGCTCTGGGGCTGATCTTCCACGACGCCGCCTAGCACGCATCGGGTTCTCTGGTTCTTCGCAGGCCATTGCCCATTGTCGACGGCGGTGCCAGGCTGGCGGCATGACTGAAGCCGAAGGGTTTGTCGATCAGGCGGTGATCGGTCTTGCGGAGCCGCAACCGATGTACAAGGCATTGCGTGAAACGAGCCCGGTGTTCCGGTCACCGCAGTCGGTCGTTCTCAGCCGCCTGGCCGACATCGAAATGGCGCTCAAGCACACCGAGCTGTTCTCGTCGAACATGGACGCGGTCGATCTGGGTAACCTGCGGCCGCTGATCCCGTTGCAAATCGATCCGCCCGAGCACGCGAAGTATCGCCGCATCCTTGATCCGCTGTTCACCCCGCGAGAGATGGCCCGGCGCGAACCACGCGTCACCGAGCTGGTGAACCAGATGATCGACGGGTTCGCCGATCGGGGCGAGTGCGACTTCCACGCCGAGTTCGCGGTACCCCTGCCGTGCACGGTCTTTCTGCAGCTGCTCGGCCTGCCGTTGGAAGACCTGCACCAGTTCCTGGAGTGGAAGAACGGCGTGATCCGCCCCGAGGGCGGCCCCTTCAGCTTCGAAGAACGGCGAGCGGCCACAGCCCCCGTCGCGCAGCAGATTTACGACTATTTCAACCGTGCCATCGACGACCACATCGCCAGCCCACGCGACGACGTGCTGTCCGCGATGATCTCGGCGAGTGTCGCGGATCAACCGTTATCGCGCGACGAGCTGCTCGATATTTGTTTCCTGTTCCTGATCGCCGGGTTGGACACGGTCACCGACTCGCTCGACTGCTTCTTCGTGTACCTGGCACGACACCCCGACCACCGTCACCAGCTCATCGAGCACCCCGCCATCCTGCCCAGCGCGATCGAAGAGTTGTTGCGCTGGGAGACGCCGGTGCCCGGCGTCGCTCGGGTCGCCATGCAAGACGTCGAGGTGGGCGGCTGCCCCATCAGCAAGGGCGAACGGGTCAGCCCGCTCCTGGGTGCGGCCAACACCGACCCGGCCGAGTTCCCCGATCCGGAGCTCGTGAATTTCAACCGCAACCCGAACCGGCACCGCGCGTTCGGCGGAGGTCCGCACCGCTGCCTCGGATCCCACCTGGCCCGCATGGAGCTGCGGGTGGCGTTGCGCGAATTCCACCGGCGTATCCCGGATTACGAGATCAAGCCCGGCACTGAGCTGACCTACACCGCCGCGCTGCGGTCGGTCGAGTCGCTACCGCTGGCGTTCCCGGTTCCGGCGCTATGACCCGCATCGCCGTCGACGCGGACCGCTGCTTCGGGCACGGGCGCTGCTACACGTTGGCGCCGGACGTCTTCGACGCCGATGAGGTTGGGCACTGCATCGTGCGCGTCGAGGACGTTTCCGGAGAGCTCGAGGAGCAGGCCGTCACCGCTGAGCAGAACTGTCCCGAGCAAGCGATCACGCTGTCGCGCTGAAACAGACCACGCTGCGCGCGCCGCGTCCCGCGGCCATGTCGGTGAATGCTGCCTCGACGTCGTCGAGACCGATGCGCCGGGTCACGAGCGCCTCCAGGTCGAGCCGGCCGCGCCCGGCAAGCTCGGCGAGCACCGGGATGTCGCGCGCCGGGTCGCTCGCCCCGTAGACGCTGCCGCGGATGACCTTGCCGTCGGCCATCAACGACAGCGCAGGGAATGTCACGGTCTCCTCGATGCCGGCTGCGCCCACCAGCGTGACCGTGCCACCGCGGCGGGTGGCGTCGTACGCCGCACGAATCGTCGCCGGCTTGCCCACGACTTCGATACCGTGATCCACGCCGGCGCCGCCGGTGAGATCGCGCACGGCGGTGGCAAGGTCGACCTCGCTCGCGTCGACGGTGTCGGTGGCACCGTTGGCCAGTGCGGCGGGAAGCTGCGCGGCCACCCGGTCGGCGGCGATGATCGGCGCTGCACCGGCCAGCCGGGCCCCCTGAATCGCGGCCAAACCCACGCCGCCGCAGCCGATCACCAGCACGCTCTCCGCCGGGCGAACTGCGGCGGTGCGCATCACCGCACCGACGCCGGTGGTGACCCCGCAACCCAGCAGTGCAGCGTGGTCGAGCGGCAGCGATTCATCGACCGGCACAACAGCTGCGGCCGGCAGCACCGTTTGTTCGGCCAACGCCCCGACGCCCATGCCCGGCCATACCGGACCGGCACTGCTCTCGGCGTACGACTCGCCGTAGGCGTGGTCGAAACCGTGCAGGCACAGCTGGGCCTCGCCGCGCAAGCAGTGCGGGCAGGCCCGGCACGGCACATTCCAGGTCAGCACGACATGGTCACCCGGACCGACATTGGCAACGTCGGCGCCGACTTCGACGACAGTCCCGGCACCTTCGTGGCCGAGCGTGCAGGGCGTCAGCGTCGGAATACCACCGTCGCGCAGCGACAGGTCGCTATGGCATACGCCGCTGGCCGCCAGCTCGACTCGGACCTCGTGACGGCCGACTGGCCGCAGCGCGATCTCCTCCACTGTGGTGGGCTGTCCCGCCTTCCGCAGCACGACCGCTTTCATAGTGCCTTCACCAGCCCTGAGGTGTCATAGTGACTAAACCATGGCCGGATGAGACGCACCGGGTCAAGCGAACCGGGAGGATGGCAATGACGACCGCCGCGACAACGCAACCAGTCCTCACGATCGGCGGTGAACCGCAGCCCGGTGGCGCCGGCAGCTACCCCGTGCACAACCCGGCGCGACCGGCCGAGATCGTCGGCCATGCGCCGGTAGCCGACGACGCCCAGCTCGACGCCGCAGTGCAGGCGGCGCGACAGGCAGCGCCCGGGTGGCGCGCGCTCAGTGTCGCCGAACGGGTCGCCGCGATCGCGGCAGCAGCCGGCACCGCGGCCCAACAGCTCACCGAACGCGACGGCGCGCGGCTGTACACCCGGGAACACGGCAAAGTGTTGTCGGAAGCGAGCTTCGAGATCGACACCGCGCCGGTCCTCGCGACAGTGCTCGGATCGATGGCCGAGGCGGCGCTCGCCGCCGAACCGATCGACCCGCACGCGACCTACCCCCGGCTGCAGCACGAGCCCTACGGGGTCGCGGCGCTCGTGCTTCCGTTCAACTGGCCGCTGGCGCTGACAATGACCAAGCTGACGTCGGCGCTGAGTGCGGGCAACACCGCGGTGGTCAAAGTGCCCCCGACGTGTCCGCTGGCCGCGCTGGAGCTCGGCGCGGCGTTCGCCGCAGCACTGCCGCCGGGCGTGGTGAACATGCTCGCCGGTCCGGGCAGTGAGCTCGCCCGCGCGCTGGTCACCCACCCGGACATCGATGTCATCTCGCTGACCGGCGGCGTCGCGACCGGACGCGCCGTCATGGCGGCCGCGGCGCCTCGGCTCACTCCGGTACTGCTCGAACTCGGCGGCAACGACGCGGCGATCATCGCCCCCGACCTGAAGATCAGCGACCAGCTCGTCGAGCAGCTGGTGACCGCGACCTACACCACCGCCGGGCAGGTGTGCATGGCGATCAAGCGGCTGTACGCCCCCGGCCGGCAGGTCGACGAGCTGGCCGAGGCGGTGCTCGCCCGCTGCCAGCGGGAAGTGATCGGTGACGGCCTGGCCGAGGAGACCACGCTGGGGCCGCTGCACACCGCCTCCGGGCGCAACCGAGTGCACACGCTGGTCGCTGACGCCGAAGCACACGGCGCGACGGTGAGGACGGCCGGACGGATCCGCGAAGCCGACGCCGAGGCCGGAGGCTACTTCGCGCTGCCAACCGTCGTGACCGGTCTGGCTCACGACTCCCCGCTGGCCACCGAGGAACAGTTCGGGCCGGTACTGCCGATCTTCGGCTACGACACCGTCGACGACGCCGTCGCCGCGGCCAATGCCACCGACTTCGGACTGACCGCATCGGTCTGGTCGGGCGACGACGCGCTGGCCGACCGCGTCGCCGGTCAGCTCGTCGCGGGCACGGTGAGCATCAACTGCCATGGCATGGCGGCCCAGGACCCCCGGTTACCGTTCGGCGGCGTCGGTCAGTCCGGTCTTGGCCGCGAACTCGGGGTCGACGGCATCCGGGCTTTCACTCAGCTCCGAAGCTTCGTGCGCCAGCCGGCACCTCAGTAGCCGGGTCGCCTCGTCGCGGCGGGTCGCTTTCCGGCGTCGCTGCCGCGATGTCCGCCGAGCGCCACAGCCATACCGCGGTGCAGATCATCGCGGCGAGGAAGACGACGACGTAGGTGCCGGGAAAGATCTCGTTCCATACCCCGCCGGGCCGCACTGAGAGCACGCCGGTCTCCGGGTGATCGCCTAACGAGGTGAACCAGCCGCCGAGCAGGGCGCACAGCAGCCACAAGGTCCACGCGGAGTACTTGGACCGCTCGACGTAGGCGCGGTAGCCGAGGTGCACCATCAGCGGCGCGAACCACACCCAGTGATGACTCCAACTGAACGGCGAGGCGGCGGCCGAAGCCATCCCCACGACGGCTATCCCCAGTAAGTCACGGCCGCGCCGGTAGGCGATTGCACCGAGAATCACCGCAATACCGGCGAGCACAACCGCCGTCGCAGCGGCCAGTGCGGCGGGTACGTGGAGTCTCATCAGCAAGCCGCTCACGCTGGTATTGGCAGTACTGGCGAACGGATTCTGTGAAATGCGGCCCGCGTCGTCGAAGCCTCGCCGTAACCAGTAGAACGCCGAGTTTGTTGGCAACAGCGCGAATCCCACCAGAATCGTGACCGCGAATGTGGCGCTGGCGACCAC
>JAFAQO010000148.1 GCA_019246375.1 Mycobacterium sp.
TGTCGCGGTGCGGTACAGCCGGACTTCGCGGGTGATCGCCCGTGCCAGCACGACCGCGAGCTGATCGGTTCGCTGGTGAAGGGCCTGAGCCACGCCAGCGACCTGTCGATGCACCACTTCTTGATGCAAGACGTCGCTATTCATGCGCGGGAAGGTTAAACGCGGGTCAGCGTGCGCCGATTGTCCCCGACAGACGAAGATTGCCGTGATCGTTGTCGGTGGCGGCCCCGCATCTGTGCGCTATGCCGGATCCGGGGAAAGGACCGCCTTGCCGTACTTTGTCGTCAAAACTGTCGTCATTTGGCAACTGTGACCGCCGCTGGGCAAATCCCCGCCGGCAAGCGACCATATCCGTTTGAACCACTTGACCCCCTGTCAAACTTTTGGTGTTCGCACGTGTGAACGGGTGACAGTTTCCACGGCTCAGGCCAAGTTGATTGTCATCGGCTGACACCGGCTAACACCCAAAAATCGCAACCGTTGCGCTACCGCACGGCCATTGGCCAGCCCGGCGCGTCCTCCGCTGGTTGGCGGGCCGAACTATCGCCTTCACGACGGATCGGGCGACGTCTCGCCGTCATCCTCCGATGCGCTGTCTTCATCTGTGACCTGTCCGGGGCATTCGGATAGGTGCGCCAAAGCTGTGGCCACCTGTTGAGGTTCACCCAGGTAGACGTTGTGATTGCCGGCAAGGCACTTGACGTAGAAGGTGTCGGTGTACACGAAGCTGTTGTCCAGGGGTAGTGCTTTTTCCGGTTCGGTAAGGTCCATTGCAATCCCCCCTTCTTGAAGACGCTAATTAGTCTTCGGGCAGGCTACACGTCGCCCACTGTGTGATCACCGTGTTTTTCAGTCAATCGCAGAGCCTTCATGGTCACCTTCGTGATCACCGCTTCAATCGTGGCATTCAAGAACTTCTAAGTTGTATTCAGGAAGTCGTGCGGCTGCTTCAAGCAGTTATGTTTCTTTCTTATCCACGACATACAAGATCACGCCCCACGGAGCCCTGACGAACGATTCACCAAGGTGTTCTTCGGCAGCGTCTGGGTCAGCTTCAATGGGCTCATAGAGCTGGACACCGTAAACGGAGAAGTCAGCATGCCTTTCGGCGATCGCGCGCGCTACGTCGAGCCGGGTCGTCGCGTACGTGTACTCCTTGCCATCGCGTGGGTCTAACGTACGCGTAGCCGGGTCTTCGGGATTAAGTCCCTGAACATCAGCCCGGTAGTAGGCCGCTTCATCACTCATTTCGTCAGCCCTTCCGTCCGGCTTCTGTTCAATGCACCCGCCGGCACGGCTTGTCAGTCTAGTGATTCACTTTGCTGAACCTGCCCTGTTCGAGCAAGGTCGAGTTTCTGAAATCCGAGGGCGTTCCGTGGGGTCGGCATACCCAGGCGAGGACATCCACTTCGTTCATCCAGGCTTGTCGTCGGCCGCGTTGCAGCCCGTCACGTATACCTCGACTCGGACCTCGGACACGCTCGGTCAGGTGGTGTTCAGCAGCGTCTGCCGCTTCCTCGACGGTCAGCAGTTCATCGCTTGTCCGTGCCATGGTCTTTTGCGACCGATCGGTTGTTGACTAGCGCATTACGGGGCTGAGAAGGGGGGATGTGTCCCGCCTGGGTTCTAACAATCGTCGCAACACCTGATCGTTCAGGGGTTGTCGATGACAGCTTCGTTTCATAGTGGCCGAGCCGGGCCTGGCAAGCCGTTGACGGCCAGGGCCCGACCGCGTTTAGGCCGGCAGATTAGGCTCTCGTTGCGTTACAGACGAATTGGGCGACCTGGTACCAGGCGCGTTCTGTTTGGTTGCCCAGGCAGGCTCGTCGCATAGGGTTGTAAGGCACTGTTAGAAGATTCCGCCGAGCGGCCCGACGGCGGCCCCGCGCAACGTAACTCTTTGACTTACAGCCAGATCCGCTAACTCGGTCGCTTGGTGGTATCTGAGTACTGGGCGAGCCCATCTCGAATATCGTTGCGCGAGTCTACGGTACGGATAACTGCGCGGCCAGATCCGGCCCTACCGATACCAAACGGCTTTGGCGGAGTGGGGGTTGCCGGAGGTGCTGCGCGCGCCGACGGGCTTGGCCTGCCGACTTGAGGTCCGAGCTGGCCGCGGACGTCGTTGTGCAATTGGGGAAGGGCTACGCGGCCGGCTGCGTGTGCAACTTCTGTCCTAGCATGGTCGCTCGGAAACAGCGTCACGGCCATTGAGGCCCGCAGCGACGCAGGCGCGGCGGAACTGTCGTAGAGGGGCTTGCGGCGTCCGCTACTGCGAGATTTCGGTCATCGGTTAACGACAGCCCTCCGGTGACGGTGTTGGCATCCGAAACTAACGGCTGACCTACGCAAAGCACCGCCCGACGTGGTCGCGAGGTTCTACTGTCAAGGCGTGGGCAGTCCGCTGCTCGACAGCGACGTCGAGGTCGCGCATTACGTCGCCGAGACCGCCGCCGGGATGCATGACCGGCTGGGTGAGGTGTCGTCGGTTATCCGTTGCTCTCTGGAGGATGAGATCCCCGAGCTTCGCGGCGATGCTGGCCTGTCGGATCTGCTCGGCGCGAGCGTCGAGGGAAACGTGGATACGCTTTTGCAGGCGTTGCGGTACGACATCGCTGTGCAACGCGTCGAGGCGCCGACCGCGGCACTGGAGTACGCCCGGCGACTGGCCCAACATGGCGTGCCGGTCAATGCGCTGGTGCGCGCCTACCGGCTCGGTCAGCGCCGAATGAACGAGCAGTTGTTCGCCGCGGTGCGCAGCCTCGATGTCGCCTCAACGACGCGGTATGCGGTGATCGAGGCGATCACCGCCACCTTGTCCGAGTACATCGACTGGGTCTCGCAGCAGGTCGTCGTCGTGTACGAGGACGAACGCGAACGGTGGCTGGAGAATCAGAACACCATGCGGGCCGTGCGGGTGCGCGAGGTGCTCGCCGGAAAGAAGACCCACGACCTGGACGCGGCCACCAACGCAATCCGCTATCCGCTGCGCTGGCATCACCTTGGGCTTGTCATGTGGTATCCCGACGTGGACGCCGACGGGGATGAGATTGTCCGGTTGCAGCGGTTTCTGCGCGAGCTGAGCCACGCCGCCCAGGCCGGGGCGAGCCCGCTATTTGTGCCCGCTGATCGGCTCTGTGGATGGGGCTGGCTGCCTTACCGCGCGGCGACATCCGAGGCCGTCGCCGCGGTGCGCCGGTTCGCCGCGAACCGTCCCGATGCGCCCAACCTTGCGATCGGCACGTTGGCGGCCGGGGTGGAAGGCTTTCGCCGATCACATCGGGAAGCGGAAAGCACGCGCGCCGTCGCCATCGCACGCAGCGATCCGGAGCCGACGGTGCTCGCGGCCAGCGACCCGGGATTGTCGGCCGCGGCGCTGATGGGGGCAGACATTGGCGGAGCCCGGGAATGGGTGGCCGCGGTGCTGGGCGAGCTGGGCGCCGACAGCGACAACGACGAACGGCTGCGCGAGACGCTACGGGTGTTCTTGGGCTGCGG
>JAFAQO010000408.1 GCA_019246375.1 Mycobacterium sp.
GGTGGCGCCCATTTCGCGAGTGCGAGAATCTCTATACCGATGGATCGGCTTGCGCAGTCGGTGTTCGGTGGCCTCACCGGTGATGCTGCCTGGTTGCCGGCGGCCGACGTCGTCGAGACCGACGGCGCGTATGTCATCGAGGTCGAGCTCCCTGGTGTGCGGCGCGAGGACGTCGATGTCAATCTGAACGGCAACGAGTTGGTGAATGCAGTTGCGTCACGCTGGCGGGCTACCGTCAGGACGGCGGCGTCGAGGCGTCGGTACGCATCGCGTGCTGACCGTTCATGTACCGAATGCGGAAAGCACCAAGTCAAGCAAGATCACCGTGAGTGAGTCGGGCGACGGCCCACCCTAGACACCCGTTGCCCGGCTGCCCGTCAGCCATCGGGATTGAGGAATCGCCACGCCCGTGTCGCGGCATGGAGGTTGAACCGGGTATCGACGTTGCGGAGGTTGTGGCCGGTGAGTTCAGCGATGCGCGCCAGCCGGTAGCGCAGCGTGCTGCGATGAATGTGTAGTGCAGCCGCGGATTCGTCATAGTTTCCGCCGCATTCCAGATAATCGCTGAGAGTCAGAACTAGTTCAGAGTTCCTGCTCTCGTCGTAGTCCAGGAGTGTGCCCAGCCATTCGCGCACGAAGGCTTCGACCGTGCCGCCGCCGTGGGCGGCGTCGATGAGGCGATAGAAACCAAGTTCGTCGAACGCCGCTGCGCCTTCCGGATGGGCCGAGCGCAGCAGGATGTTCAGGGCGCGGCGCGCCTCGATGAAGGACTGCGGCAAGTTATCGGGCACTTCGCAACGAGTGCCGATGCCGATCACGCTGGTCGTCCTGTCGAGACCGTCACTGATTGCGTGGTGCAGCGCCCGCGCGTCCGGGCGGCCGTCGGTGAGCAGAACAACCAGACCCTCGTGGCGCCCTTGCAGGAAGTTTAGATGCAACGCGGTCGCAGCGCGCCCGGCGGCGGTTGCCAGTGCGGTCTCGGCGCGACCGGCGGTGTGCACCACCACCACATAATGCGGGCGCCGCAGGTCATGGCCCAGCGCATCGGCACGAGCGTAGGCCCCGTCCCGGTCGGTGCCGGTCAACAGATCCGCGACAAGATCGCGGCGCAGATTGAGCTCGATCTCGGCGAGATTCCGCTCGTGGGACAGCTCCAACGCTAACACCGTGGTGCCGTAGCGCAGGGCGAACAGTCTGTCCTCGGTCACCGTGTTATCCGGGTCCTGCAACGCCAGGACCCCGAGGATCTCGGCCCGGGGCTGGACGAGCGTGAGCACCCGGCCCCCGATCCGCGCCGGACCGTTCTGTGCGGCCAACTCGTGCAGCAATAGCGCGCGTTCGTCCGTTCTCTGTTTTGGGTAGGGGCGGGGTTGTCCAGGTCCAGCCCAGCAGCGCAGGTTGCCGAACCTGTCCTCGAGCCCTACCGGCAGTGCCGTCAGGTCATACAGCGCATCCGCGATGCCCTGCTCGCCCATCCCCGCCGCCACCGCCGCGCTCAGAACTTCGTGCATGTTCGTTTGCCGTTGCAACCGCGAAATAGTGGCGGAGAGTTCGCGATTCGTTTCCTCCAGATCGGTGTTCGCCTGTGCCAGCTGCCCGGCAGCACTGATGTCGCGCTCGTGCATTGCGTCATATGCCAAGGCGGCGCC
The DNA here is from genome assembly GCA_019246375.1 of Mycobacterium sp. Lineage (GTDB taxonomy): Bacteria > Actinomycetota > Actinomycetes > Mycobacteriales > Mycobacteriaceae > Mycobacterium. Next base: position 1,650 of record JAFAQO010000408.1, read on the forward strand.
GGCTTGCTGGGCAAGGATGGTCAGCAACAGGATCTGATTTTCCGGCGGTGCACTGATGGCACTAAGCACCAGGCAACCGGCAACAATGCTTCGGTGACTCAGCGGAAGCGCCCACCCCCACCGTCCGCCTTGTACGTCGACCTGCCCATCGCAGCCGGATTCACGAAGGTGCCGTTCGATCTCGGGATGTTCGGGCTGGGAGGATGGACAGCGGACGAACCCACCGTCCACGGACCGGTAACTGGCCTCCACCTGACAGGGCGCGAGGTTGCCAACGGCGGTGGTGGCCACCTGGAAGATCTCGCCGGCGTCGCAATCACTAAAGTCGACGCGCGAGAGGACGGCCAAGCTCCCTGGCGAAACCTGTCCGGCTGGCCAGCTCTGTCCTCGTGGGCTAAGCGATTCGTCGTTCATGCTGAAGTGGCCGCGCTGATCTACTCCTGTCTTTTGCCACGGCGGAGTCTGCTGCGCTACTGGCGGTGGCATACCCACCGTTGCCGATCCCAACCCGTTTTCCCGGTCCGGAAGTGTCCTCCCCGCGCCTGGTGCCGACCCCGTTTCCCATTGTGGTGCTGCCAGGACGAATCGAAGCCGAGATTTTCGGCTGTCTGGGCGCACGCGAGAGCCACCGCGGATTGCCAGACTCCTTGTGTGGGAGCGAGCTACGACGCGTGCGTCGCGGCCAGCGGTTTTCGGCGCTTCCGGATAGGCGAAGGAGGAGTGATGGCTGAGCATTCGACCGTGGCGACTTCGGCGGTTCGGCCCAACGAGCCAGCTCGCCAGGTGATCGCAACTTCGACAACTACGCCGACGCCGAAGGCGCGGTCGATTACCTATCCGACCGGCGATTCGAGGTAAACCCGGTGGCCATCGTGTGCCGCGACCTCGAGTACGTGGAGCAGGTCCTGGGCGGGCCGAATTACGGCGAGGCGGCGCTGCGCGGTGCCGGCTCAGGCGCCCTGGTCGGCGCGCTGATCGGCGGCGCCGGAGTATCGGCGAGCGGCTCGAGCGTCGGCTTGGCCGCCAATGCGCGCGCCATCAGCGCGGTGATCGGCTACGCGGTCGCCGGGCTGTTCCTGTTGCTGGCACTGACGCCGAAATTCTCCGTCCTCGTGCTGTTCGTGCCGGCGCCGGTGCTGGGTGCGGCGCTGGTCTACCTGTCCTGCTCGGTGCTGATCAGCGGCAT
>JAFAQO010000410.1 GCA_019246375.1 Mycobacterium sp.
CGTACTTCTCGATGGCGCGCTGCATCGTGACGCCCCAGCCGCAGCCCACATCCAGCAGCGTCATGCCGGGTTTGAGATCCAGCTTGTCCAGGTTCAGGTCGATCTTGGCGATCTGGGCTTCGTCGAGCGTCAGGTCCGGTGGCTCGAAGTAGGCGCTGCTGTAGATCCTTGTCGGGCCCTGGAACAACGCGAAGAACTCTTCGGAGAGGTCGTAATGGGCCTGAATGTCTTCGAAGCGCGTGCGCGTCTTCGTGGTCTCAGTCGGGTTGTCAGACAAAGCGTCCTCCGTGGTCTTCGCTACGACACGTTGCCGGTGTAGGCCTCAGGGAACCCTACAGGCCGCTCGCCGCAATCCCACATTTGGCACGCGGCCAGGTTTAGCCGGCCTCGGCGAAGGTGCGCTTGAGTTCGCTGATCACCCGATCCCACAATTGTTCGGGCAAATCATGGCCCATCCCTTCCAAGAGCACCACCCGGGCGCCATTGATCTTGCGCGCTAACGCGCGCCCGCCGGAGGGTCGCATCAGCTTGTCCGCCAGTCCATGGATGACCACGGTTGGAGCGGTGATCTGCCGGTCGTAACGGACCAGGCTGCCGGTGCCCATGATGGCGCTGAAATGTTGAGGGATTCCCCACGGGTAGAAGCTGCGCTCGTAGGCCTCGATCGCCTCGTCGCGGAGGCGCTGCTCGGGCGCTGGGTAGCCGGGGCTCCCGATGATTCGGCTGACCCTTACGGCGTTGTCGACGATCACGTCGCGCGGCGAGTTCGGCGGCGGCCCTTTAAGCATCGCCATCAGCGCCCGGGGCGCCGGCGGCGGCAGGAACCGCTGGTTGTTGCTGGAGAAGATGACACCCAGTGACCGCGTCCGGTCGCGAAATCGGGCAGCGAAGATCTGGGCGATCATGCCGCCCATCGACGCCCCGACGATGTGGGCGCGGTCGATTCCGAGGTGGTCGAGGACGGCGGCGGCGTCATCCGCCATGTCCTCCAGCGTGTAGGCCGCCGTGCTGCGAAACCCCAACCAGAACTTGACCATTCGAACGATCGTCGACTCACGCGGTTTGTGGCGGCCCAGCTTGCTGGACAGGCCGACGTCCCGGTTGTCGTAGCGGATGACACGCAGGCCATCGGCGACGAGCTTCTCGCAGAACCCGTTGCGCCACACTAAGAGTTGCGAGCCCAGTCCCATGATCAGCAGCACCGGCGGGTCTCCTGTGTCGCCCATGTCCTCGTAGTAGAGCTCCACATCACCGGAATGCGCTGTGCCCGGACGGATATCCACTGACCTAGACCTCGACGTCGGCTTGGTGCTCGCGGCTGACCTCGACCATGAACTTGGCGAAGTACCCGGTCAGCTGGGGGTCAGACATCATCTGCCACCTGGGGGCCAGCAGCTTCATGTACCGCTCGACGTACAGGAACTGCTTGCCGATCAGTACTAGCTCACGGGGCAACTTGACGTCGTAGGCGTCGGCGAGTGTGGACAGCTGCCGGCCGATGTCGGCGTACGACAGGTCGGCGAGCGACTTCATCGTCAACGGAGTGGAAAACGCCTCGAGGTCTTTGGCGGCCTGAGCCTCTGGCTTGACGGTGCCGACGGCACCCATCAACACCACGATCTTGCCCGCGGCGGCATGGTCCTTTTTGACCAGCAGCGCGTAGACCAGCTCGCGCAGCAGCCACCGGGTCCGCGGGTCAATGCGGCCCATGATCCCGAAGTCGAAGAACACGATGCGGCCCTCGTCGTCGACGTAGAGGTTGCCGGCGTGCAGGTCACCGTGGAACAGGCCGTGCCGCAGTCCGCCTTCGAACACCGAAAAGAGCAGCGCTTTCACCAGCTCGACGCCGTCGAATCCGGCCTTGCGAATTGCGGCGGCGTCGTCGATGCGGATCCCATGCACCCGCTCCATCGTCAACACCCGCTCGCATGTGTAGTCCCAGTACACGTATGGCACCCGGATGTTGCGGCCCAGCGGCGACGCATGCAGATGTGAGACCCAGGCCTCCATCGACTGCGCCTCGAGGCGAAAGTCCAGTTCCTCGGCGAGGTTGGCGGCGAAGTCGGCGACCACGTTTTGGGCTGACAGCCGGCGGCCCAGCTTGGCCAGTTCGACTGCCTGCGCGAAGCGCTTGAGGATCTGCAAGTCGGCGGCGACCCGGCGGCGGATACCCGGCCGCTGGATTTTGACGACGACTTCCTCGCCGCTGTGCAATGTCGCGTAATGCACCTGAGCGATGGACGCCGACGCGAACGGCTCCTCATCGAAGGTGGCGAACAGCTCCGACGGCTCGGCGCCGAGCTCCTCGACGAACAGCTTGTGCACCTCGTTCTTGTCCGCCGGCGGTACCCGGTCGAGCAGGCCGCGGAATTCGCGGGACAGCGGCTCGCCGAACGCGCCCGGACTGGACGCGATGATCTGTCCGAACTTGACGTAGGTAGGTCCCAGGTCGGCGAAGGTCAGCGGGATTTCCTTGATCACCTTCTGCTGCCAGCGGCCCGACCGGGGCAGTTTGGTGACGACCCGGGCGGCGGTGCGGGTGACCTGCCAACCCGTGGCCCCGATGCGTGCGGCCTCGACCGGCAAGGGCACCCGATCAAGCTTGGCTACCTCGCGGTGTTTGGTCGAACTCATCCCAGCAGTGTGCCAAATCTTCGCTGTCAACTCCCAATTGCGGTGAGCCTCGTCACGTTGAGCGCCCGGGCCGCCATGGGGTGACCCACGGCCGCGGCTCCCAGTTCTCCAGCGCCGCGATCAGCTCGTACATGGTCGCCCCGTCGATGCTTTCCCGAATGATGTCGGCGTGCCCGGAGTGGCGGGCCAGCTCGTTGATCACATGCAGGATCACCCAGCGCACCGACCAGGCC
>JAFAQO010000429.1 GCA_019246375.1 Mycobacterium sp.
TCGGCCAGCGCTGCGGCCAGTTCGGCGCGCTGTGCAGCCGACGTCTCCCACGCCAGCTGCCGGTTCTTGACCACCTTCGCCGGTGCACCGACCGCGATCGAGTAGTCGGGCACGTCACCCTTGACGACGGCGTGCGAACCCAGCACACAGCCACGGCCGATCGTAGTGCCGCGCAGCACCGTCACCTTCGCCGCGATCCAGGTGTCCGGGCCGATGCGCACCGGGCTCTTGATGATGCCTTGGTCCTTGATCGGCAGGGTGATGTCGTCCATCCGGTGGTCGAAATCGCAGACGTAGCACCAGTCGGCCATCAACACCGAATCGCCGAACTCGATGTCAAGGTAAGTGTTGACGACATTGTCTCGGCCCAGCACGACCTTGTCACCGAAGCGCAGCGAGCCCTCATGCGCACGAATCGTGTTCTTGTCCCCGATATGGACCCAGCGGCCAATCTCTAACTGGGCAAGCTCCGGCGTCGCGTGAATCTCGACGTCCTTGCCGAGGAACACCATGCCGCGGGTGATGATGTGCGGGTTGGCCAACTTGAACTTCAATAGCCGCCAGTACCGAACGAGATACCACGGGGTGTACGCCCGATTGGCGAGCACCCACTTCAGCGATGCCAGGGTGAGGAACTTGGCCTGGCGTGGGTCACGGAGCTTCGATCCTCGCCAGCGGCGATGGAGCGGGGCGCCCCACATGCTCGTCATGGCCGGAAGCCTAGCCTGACGACGATGCGGGACGCACAGCCTCCCGAGGAGGAGTCGGGCAACCAGCCGAGCCTGACGACAATGCAGGACGCACAGCGTCCCGAGGCGGGGGCACCCCCAGCCGCGCGGGGGTACCCCAGCTTGCGAGGGGACGGCGAGGGGGAGAGTCGGGCAATCAGGCTACGCGAGTTGGCACCGGTTACTCTCAGCTGTGCCACTCACACTGCGACGTCTGCAATGTGCGCCGCCGAGTGTGCGCGTTATGGACGCAAAGAGCGCCGGTTCTCGCGATAACCCACCCACTCGGCGCGCGAAAAGGGCTGTGGTCGCGCTGTTGGTGGTTGCGCTTGCCGGCTGTGGCAACACCGACTCGTGGGTCGACGCCGCACCCGCGCCAGGCTGGCCCGCCCAGTACGGCGACGCCTCCAACAGCAGCTATACCGCCACCACTGGCGCCACCACCCTGGGCCTGCAGTGGACCCGCTCGGTCAAAGGCGACCTGGCAGCCGGGCCGGCCCTGAGCGGACGCGGCTGGCTCGCGCTGAACGCGCAGACCCCGGGCGGTTGCTCGCTGATGGAATGGGAGAACGACGACAACGGTCGGCAACGCTGGTGCACCAGGCTGTTTCAGGGTGGCGGCTTCTCCAGTCCGCTGTTCGACGGCTTCGACAACCTCTATGTCGGCCAGCCGGGGGCGATGCTGGCCTTCCCGACCACGCAGTGGATCCGTTGGCGCCGGCCGGTGATCGGTATGCCTTTGACAGCAAGGCTTCTCGAAAACGGCCAGCTGCTCGTCGTCACGCACTTGGGACAGGTACTGGTCTTCGATGCCCAACGCGGCACGGTCGTCGGCAGCCCGATGGACCTGATCGACGCCATAGATCCGACCGATTCGATGCGCGGACTATCCGATTGTGCCACCGCGGGGTCGCGGTGCCCGATCGCCGCCGCACCCGCCTTCGCCGCGTCGAGCGGGATGGTGGTGATCGGCCTGTGGGAGCCCGGCGCCAAAGCCGCAACGCTGGTTGGGCTGAAGTACCACCGTGGACAGAACCCGTTGCTGGCCCGCGAATGGATTACCGACGCGGTCACCGACGGGGTGCTCGCCAGTCCAGTGCTCTCTGCCGACGGCTCGACCATCTATGTCAACGGCAGAGACCAACGGCTGTGGGCACTTCATGCCGCTGACGGAAAACCGAAATGGTCTGTGACGCTGAACTTTCTAGCGCAGACGCCACCAGCGGTCCTGCCGAACGGATTGATCATTTCCGGGGGTGGACCCGACACTCGACTGGTCGCGTTTAAGGATGCCGGTGACCACGGCCAGCAAGTGTGGCGCCGCGACGACGTCAACCC
>JAFAQO010000441.1 GCA_019246375.1 Mycobacterium sp.
TGATCGCCGACCGGTTCAAGCGGGCGCGGATACCGGTGGCCGCATCCGCATGACTGGGCCGTTACCGGCTCACCTCCACCACTCCATCGACCAGGCGGGTCTCATACACCGGCACGGCGACGGCCGGATCCTCCAGGCAGCGGCCGTCTTCAAGGGCGAACGCCTGCTTGCCGATGGGTGATTGGACCATGGGCCGCCCCGCACGGTCGCCCACGATGCCGCGAGACAGCACCGCGGCTCCGGAGAATGGGTCGATGTTGCCGAGCGCATGCAACGATCCGTCGTCGAGCCGGAACAGCGCCGCCTGAGAACCGTTGGCGAGTAGCACGCCCACACCGCGGTTGGGAATCAGATGGTCGTAGGTGCAGGCCGCCGTCCAGGTCTCGTCGCCGAGGGACAACAGTTCGGTGGGATCGACAAGCAGCGTCATGAGATCTCCTCAATGCCTTCGCTTTTATGTCCGACGCGGGGCAAACCGATGAGGACCGGATCGGACCGCCCGTCGTTGGGCACTGCCGGCCTCTTGCGCCCGTTGTATTCGGTGAAGCTCACCGTGGGGTCAGGGGCGTCGGGAGCGTTGACGAAGGAAACGAAGCGGGACAGTTTGTCCGGATCCTCCAACACGCCTTTCCATTCGCACTTGTAATTCGCCACATGCCGGGCAATTGCGGCCTCGAATTCCTCAGCCAGACCCAACGAGTCGTTGCAGACCACGTCGCGCACGTGATCCAGCCCGCCCTCGAGTGACTCGATCCAGGGTGCGGTGCGCTGCAGCCGATCAGCGGTGCGGATGTAGAACATCAAGAACCGGTCGACGTAGCGGATCAGCGTCTCCTCGTCGAGGTCGCTGGCCAGCAACTGCGCGTGCCTGGGAGTAAAGCCCCCGTTACCGCCGACGTAGAGGTTCCAGCCGTTTTCGGTGGCGATGACGCCGACGTCCTTGCCGCGCGCCTCGGCGCATTCCCGCGCGCAACCCGAAACGCCCAGCTTGATCTTGTGTGGCGCTCGCAGCCCGCGGTAACGCAATTCCAGGTCGATGGCCAGCTGCACCGAATCCTGTTGGCCATAGCGGCACCAGTCGGTGCCCACGCAGCTCTTCACCGTGCGAACCGCCTTGCCGTAGGCGTGGCCCGATTCCATGCCACCGTCGACCAGCCGCTTCCAGATCGCCGGCAGTTGGTCGACCCGGGCGCCGAACATGTCGATGCGCTGACCGCCGGTGATTTTCGTGTACAACCCGAACTCTTCCGCGATCTGGCCGATCAAGATGAGGTGCCTCGGTTCGATACTGCCGCCGGGAACCCGAGGTATCACCGAGTAACTGCCGTTCTTCTGGATGTTGGCCAAGAAGTGGTCGTTCGAATCCTGCAGGGACGCCTGCTCGCCGTCGAGGATGTGATCGGAACCGGTGGAGGCCAGGATGGAGGCGACCGCGGGTTTGCAGATGTCGCAACCCTTTCCCTTGCCGAAGCGTTCCAGCAAGCCGGAGAAGGTGCGGGTGGACTCAGAAGGTCCTGCACTGATGATCTCGAACAGCTCTGCTCGCGATTGGCTGAAGTGCTCGCACAGCGACTTGGATTGCTCGACGCCCTCGGACTCCAACAGTTGCTTGAGCATCGGAACGCAGGAACCGCACGAGGTGCCGGCGCTGGTGCACGATTTCAGTGCCGGTACGTCGCTGCATCCGTCGGCGATGGCCGCGGTCAAATCAGCCTTGGCGACATTGTTGCAGGAACAGATCTGCGCCGAGCCAGGCAGCGCAGCCACTCCCAAAGCCGCGGCGCCGCTTCCGTTGTGGGCGGGCGAGATCAAAGTCAGCGGGTCACCGGGCAGCTGTCCACCGACCATCGGCCGGAGTATTCCGTACGCCGAGGCATCGCCGACCAGGATGCCGCCGAGCAGCGTCTTGGCGTTGTCGGACAACACCAGCTTGGCATAGGTCTGGTTTACCGCATCGTTGATGACGACTTCGAGGCAGTTCTCTGTTGCTCCCATCGCGTCACCGAAGCTGGCGACGTCGACGCCGAGCAGCTTGAGCTTGGTCGACATGTCCGCTTCCGGGAACTCCGCGGCACCGTCCAGCAGTCGGTCCGCTACCACCTCGGCGCTGGTATAACCGGGCCCGACCAAGCCGTAGCAACGTCCCTCGATTGCGGCGACTTCACCGATGGCATAGACGTCGGGATCGCTTGTTTGACAGCTTAAATCGGTGAGTACACCGCCGCGCTCGGCGATCGTCAGGCCTGCCGCCTTGGCCAGTTCGTCGCGCGGGCGAACGCCGGCGGCGAAGACAACCAGGCCGGCGTCGATGATTCCGTGGTCGGACAGGCACACGCGGGCCGATTGTGAATTGTCGCCGTATGCAACGGATTCGATCGAGTCGATGCCCACCCCGATGTGTACCGTGATCCCGAGCTCGGCGATCTTTTTGCCGAGCAGCGCGCCGCCGGCTTCATCGACTTGCTGGGCCATCAATCGCGGCATCATCTCGACGATGTGCGTGCGCAATCCGAACTGGCGCATCGCGTTGGCGGCCTCGAGTCCAAGCAAACCGCCACCGACGACAACACCGGTGTTGGTGTGGGCGGCCTGCAGGGTGCGCTGGGCGTCGGCGCGGATGGCGTCGAGGTCGTCGAGCGTGCGGTAGACGTGGCAGGCCGGCAGTTCATGACCGGGTACCGGCGGAACGAAAGCGTAGGAACCGGTGGCCAGCACCAGTGTGTCGTATCGATACCGTTGGCCGTCGGCTGTGAGCGCCGATTTGGTTGCGCGGTCGATCTCGGTGACGCGGCTGCTCAGCAGCAGCCGGACCCGCTCGTCACCGGCATAGTCGTTACCGGGCAGTGCCAGTAAGTCGCGCTGCCAGTGCTCCGTATAGCCGGTCAGCCCCACCCGGTCGTAGGCGGCATCGGACTCCTCGGCCAGCACGGTGATCTGCCATGACCCTTCGGTGTCCCGCGCCCGCAACGCCTCGACAAACCGGTGGCCGACCATGCCGTGCCCGACCACGACGACATCGCGCGTGGCACCTGGGTTTCCGGCGGAAGCCATGCGGCCAGGCTAGGCAGGCGATATTGCCGCCATGTGGCCTGATGTGACGTGCCCGTGACTGGGGCTTCACAGCGTGATGCCGCCGTTGTGAGACGCTTCGCTGAGGGCGAACACCCAGGTGGAACTTAAGCGTGGTCGACTCATGTTTATCCCAATAGCGCCGGCAAAGTGCCGGCAATCACTCAGCACGAGGAGACACGAATGAGCAACTTGACCTTGTGGTCGCGACCTGCTTGGGATGTCGACCGGTGGATGCGCGAGTTCTTCGGGCCAGCAGCCACCGCCGATTGGATCAAGCCTGTGACCGGCTTCAACCCGGCCGCCGAGATCGCCAAGGACGGTGACGACGCGGTAGTCCGCCTGGAGCTGCCCGGCGTCGACGTCGACACGGACGTCAATGTCGAGCTGGTTGACGGACGCCTGGTTATCCACGGCGAGCGCCGTGACGAGCACGCCGAGGAGAAGGACGGGCGTACTTTACGGGAGGTCCGCTATGGATCGTTCCGGCGGTCGTTCCAGCTGCCTGCGCACATCACCAGCGAGGCCGTATCGGCGTCGTACGACGCTGGCGTGCTGACCGTCCGGGTTGCCGGCGCCTACGCCGGAACTCAGGCGCAGCGCATCGCGATCAGCAAGTAATTTCGCGATTCGAATCCGGTGGGGTCATCCGGCTCCACCGGATTCACCGTATCTACTTACCGACCGCTCATCATGCGAACGCGTGCTGGGCGTCCACCCAACCAGCGCTTGTGATTTCGTCATCGGGCGGCGTGGCGGGAACGGCTTGCCAGGGTCCCGCGCCGAGCCCGGCAATAGGCACCGCACGACCGTCGCGGGCGCGTCACAGCTTTGCTCGGACACGTCCCCGCCAACCGACTCAATCCGACCCACCCGCTCGCAGCATGGAAACTCAGTGGGCGCAGTCTGCCTGTGCCGCGACCGATTCAAACCGGCTAGTCCCAGCGGGCCAGGATTTCTTTCGCGCGGACCGCCAGCGCCGCCTGCAGGAACGGGCCGAAGCTGATCCGGCCGACGCCCACTGGACCGAATGAGGACGGGTCGTCCTGGTCGGGCAGCGCGATCGCGTTGACGGGCAGGGGCAGCTCAGATGTCAACCGGCGCAGGGTATCCGGTTCATGGCGGCCCACCGGGTAGAGAACGTCGGCGCCGGCTGCGGCGGCTTCCTTCAGGCGCGCCACCGCCCGCTCGACCCGGTCGGCGTCATCGCCATCCTTCCGCAGGAAAAGATCGGTGCGCGCATTGACCACCACGTGCACGCCGGCCTCGTCGGCGGCCGCGCGCAGCGCACCGACCAGCTCGGCATGTTCACCGGCCGAGCGCAGCCGTTTGCCCTCGCTGTGCACAGTGTCCTCGATGTTCAGCCCGACCGCGCCCACACTTAGCAGCCCCTCTATCAGCTGCCGCGCCGGTAGCCCGTAACCCGATTCGACGTCCACCGAGACCGGGACGTCGACCGCCGCGGTGATCTGGGCGACCCGGGTGAGCAGATCGTCGAACGACATTCCCTCGTTGTCCGGCTTGCCGATCGAATCGGCGACGGGATGGCTGCCGACGGTGAGCGCGACGAAACCGGCATCGGTGGCAAGTCGTGCCGACCACGCGTCCCACACGGTCGGCAATATCACCGGATTGCCGGGCTGATGCAGCGCCAGCAGTGCCCTCGCGCGGTCGGCAGCCGTGCTCGGTTCGGACATGGGAGCCTCCTCGTCGTCCGGCGTGACTTGACTCACGTCTTCTTCGCGGTGTGGATAGTATCGGTGGTCGTACTGTGATCCGTGACACCGCCAGGCCAGGGAGATCCGTTGTCCAGCACTACTGAACTCGCCGAACTGCACGAACTCATCGGTGGCTTACGGCGGTGCGTGACGTCGTTGAAGTCCCGATACGGCGATACCCCCGCGATGCGCCGGATCGCCAACGATGCCGAGCGAATCCTCAACGACGTCGAATTACTCGACATCGACGCCGGTGAGCTGGAACTCGCCCAGGTCTCGGTGCAGCCTGCCGGTGAGAAGATCGCCATCCCCGATACTCAGTACGACACCGAGTTCTGGCGCGACGTCGATGACGAGGGTGTCGGCGGCCACAGCAGGCCCTAATACCCCGGGCGATACACGCTGCTCCTTTCTGGGTACCCTCCGACGAGGCCCACCAGTAGAGGATCACACCAGATGAGCGCACCCACGGCGGACCGCCCTGCGGTCGGCGTCTTCTCACCCGCTCGCGCACAGTTAGCGCAACGCACACTGCGGACTGATCGGTGGTGGCTACCGCCGCTGACGACCGACCTGGGTCTGGCGGCGTTTATTGTCTACGCGACAATCCGTGCGTTTTGGGGCAGCAGCTACTGGGTCGAGGAGTACCACTACCTGACGCCGTTCTACTCGCCGTGTATCAGCGCCTCCTGTGTGCGCGGCGCCAGTCATCTGGGCGTTTGGTTCGGGCACTTCCCATGGTGGATGCCCTTGGGAGCGCTGATATTACCGTTCCTGCTCGCTTTTCGAATCACCTGCTACTACTACCGCAAGGCCTATTACCGGGCGGTGTGGCAGTCGCCGACGGGCTGCGCGATCCCCGAACCGCGCGCCCACTACACCGGTGAGACATTGTTTCCACTGATCGTTCAGAACAGCCACCGGTACTTCTTTTACGTCGCCTTCCTGCTCGCGGCGCTCAATACCTATGACGCAATCGTCGCGTTCCACTCGCCAACCGGCTTCGGATTCGGTTTAGGCAACCTTGTTTTGCTGATCAACGTGCTGCTGTTGTGGGCGTACACGTTGGGCTGCCATTCGTGCCGGCACGCCACCGGCGGGCGACTCACGCACTTCTCCAAACATCCGGTCCGCTACTGGCTTTGGACGCAGGTCAGCAAGTTGAACGCCAGGCACATGCAGTTCGCCTGGATCACTTTGGCCACGCTGGCACTGACTGACTTCTACATCATGCTGGTGTCCAGCGGAGCCATTCATGACCTGAGATTCATTGGCTGACAGACAGTTAATAACGAGCAGACAGCTGAGTGAGGTTTCATGACTGAGGTCGAACGGCACTCCTACGACGTGGTGGTGATAGGTGCCGGCGGCGCGGGGCTGCGTGCGGTGATCGAGGCTCGGGAACGCGGGCTCAAGGTTGCCGTGGTGTCTAAGTCGTTGTTCGGCAAGGCTCACACGGTGATGGCCGAGGGCGGCGCCGCCGCGGCGATGGGCAACCGGAACCCGCACGACAACTCGCAGGTGCACTTCCGCGACACGATGCGCGGCGGCAAGTTCCTGAACAACTGGCGGATGGCCGAGCTGCACGCCAAGGAAGCACCCGACCGGGTGTGGGAGTTGGAGACCTACGGCGCGCTGTTCGACCGCCTCAAGGACGGCAAGATCAGCCAGCGCAACTTCGGCGGGCACACCTACCCGCGGCTGGCGCAT
>JAFAQO010000537.1 GCA_019246375.1 Mycobacterium sp.
CCATGCAGTGCACGTCGACCTCGCAGAGGTGACGCAATTGCGCGACGAGCTCGGTGACGTGGACTCCCGCACCGCCGTAAACTTCCGGCGGATATTCCCGAGTCATCATCGCCACCCGCATACCCGGCACGCTAGCGGCCTGAGGAGGAGCCGGGCAATCGAACTTGAGCAGGCGACGATCCCCAGACCGAGCCGGTCGATCGATGTTGCCGGGCGTGGTTTGCCGGTGCAGTACGACGGCAACACAGAGAGGCGGCGCCGCCAAATACCTTGATCGGCAGTCCGTCAGAACAGGGCTCATCGTAGGATTGTCCTGGCAGCGGTTGCCGGCGGCCGATAGGTTTGAGCTATGAGGGAAGCGCCACAGGTGCTGGGCATCGTCCTGGCCGGTGGGGAAGGCAAGCGGCTGTATCCGCTGACCGCAGACCGGGCCAAACCCGCGGTTCCCTTCGGCGGCGCCTACCGGCTTATCGATTTCGTGTTGTCGAATCTGGTCAACGCCCGTTATCTCAGGATCTGCGTTCTTACCCAATACAAGTCACATTCGCTGGACCGCCACATCTCGCAGAACTGGCGATTGAGCGGCCTGGCCGGTGAGTACATCACTCCGGTGCCGGCACAGCAGCGGCTCGGCCCGCGCTGGTACACCGGTTCCGCCGACGCCATCTACCAGTCCTCGAACCTGATCTACGACGAAGACCCCGACTACATCGTGGTTTTCGGCGCTGACCACGTCTACCGGATGGACCCGGAGCAGATGGTCCGCTTCCATATTGACAGCGGGGCAGGGGCGACGGTGGCCGGTATCAGGGTGCCACGGGCCGAGGCAACGGCGTTCGGCTGCATCGACGCCGACGACTCCCGCCGGATCCGCAGCTTCGTCGAGAAGCCGTTGGACCCGCCGGGAACGCACGACGACCCGGAGGCGACTTATGTCTCGATGGGCAACTACATCTTCACTACCAAGGTGCTCATCGATGCGATTCGGGCCGACGCGGAGGACGACCGCTCCGACCACGACATGGGCGGTGACATCATCCCGCGGCTGGTAGCCGACGGGATGGCCGCTGTCTACGATTTCTCCGACAACGAGGTACCCGGTGCCACCGATCGCGACCGCGGCTACTGGCGCGATGTCGGAACCCTGGACGCGTTCTACGACGCCCACATGGACCTGGTGTCGGTTCATCCGATTTTCAACCTGTACAACAAGCGCTGGCCCATCCGGGGGGAGTCGGAGAACCTGGCGCCGGCCAAGTTCGTCAACGGCGGCTCCGCGCAGGAGTCAGTGGTCGGTGCCGGCAGCATCATTTCCGCGGCCTCGGTACGCAACTCGGTGCTGTCGTCGAATGTCGTGGTTGACGACGGCGCAATCGTCGAGGGCAGCGTGATCATGCCAGGAACCCGCGTCGGTCGCGGTGCGGTGGTGCGCCACGCGATCCTGGACAAGAACGTCGTTGTCGGCCCCGGTGAGATGGTCGGAGTGGACCTGGAAAAGGACCGGGAACGCTTCGCGATCAGCGCCGGTGGCGTGGTCGCCGTGGGTAAAGGCGTCTGGATTTAAAGCAATCCGCGCCTACCATACGTACGGCATCAGGCGGTAGTGCACCTGCTGGGTGTATTCGCGGTATCCGGCTAAGTCGTGTTCGAGCAGTTGTTCTTCGTCGCGAATGCGAATTGCGAGCACCACCAGCCCGGGTATGACGAAGACAAGTCCCCAGTAGGAGCCCAGTGCAAGCGGGATACCAACCATCAGGATCACGTTTCCGGTGTACATCGGATGCCGCACGAGCCCGTACAGACCGGTGGAGACGAGCTTCTGACCCGACTCGACCGTGACGTTGGCGGCCGCATAACTGTTCTGTATGACCACCAGCATGGCGACGCCGAGCCCGATCGCGACCAGGACATCGCCGATCACAGAGACCGTCGCAGGCACCGACGACCATCCGAAGCCATAGTCCAACGCGCTGAATACGATCATCGCCACCAGCGACACAAGCGCGACAGCGATAACTATCCGCTGCACCATTCTGGCTTCTGCTGCAGGCCCGGCACGCATTCGGCGCTCCAGCGCGGCGGGGTTCGTGCGAAGCAAGTAAATGCTGGGAATCCAAGTGGCCAAAGTGAACACGGCCAGAAAGACCCAGGCTTGCCAGTAATGAAACGTGCCGGCCGGCCAGAACACCATCGCGCCGAACGAGATGAGTCCCAGAACTCCCGAAACTAGCATTTTGGCAAGGGTTTTCATCGTGGCTTCGTCAGCTTCGCAGGTCACGGCGCCGGAAGGCCGCGAGTCCCAGCGCAATCAGTGTCGCGTCGATCGCCAGCAGCCACACCAGCGGAACCGCGCTGAAGTCGTCACCGCCAACTCGCGGTGTGTCTGCGAACGGTGCGAGGTCAAGCAGCCACTGCGGAAAACCTAACAAGGAACCGAGCAGATACAACGCGATGAACGCCACAAGGACGGCCCACGCCACCGGGGTGAACCGCGGCATGAGGCCGAACAATGCAACCGTGATCGCGGCGAGCAACCACACGGCAGGCAGCTGGGCCGCCGCGGTTGCAACAACCGTGGAAATCTTTCCGCCGATGTCATCGGCGGCGACACCGTAGGCCAGACCTGCCGATAATCCTGCCCCGAGCATTGCGACCGCAGATCCAGCCAGTGCAATACCGAGATGACTTGCCATCCAACGAGTTCGGCTGACAGCGCCGGCCATCAGCGTCTCAGCCCGCTGGCTGGTCTCTTCCTGGTGCAATCGCAGGGTCAGCGAAATGGCGAACGCAGCGGCCACCATCGCCAGCATGGAGAACGCGGCCGCGAGGAACGCCTGCTCTAATGCGCCGGCGCCACCCATCCGCACTACGATGTCGCGGACCGTTTTGCTGCCGCCCACTTCTTCGCTGATGCCGTGCACGACACTGCCGATCACCAAGCCGTAGAGGCACAGTCCGACAGTCCACAGCAGCAGCGCGCCTCGATCCAGCCGCCACGCCAGCCCGAAGGGACCCCGCAACATACCCGTGGCGCGGGCGTGACCGGGGCGTTCTGCAATTAATCCTGCGCCAACGTCGCGACGGGCGAGCAGCCGATAGGCCAGCGCCGTAAGAACCACCGTCGTGCCGAGGTGCAGTAGCAACAGCCACCAGCGATCACCGGCGTAGGGCCTGACCAGGAGCGACCAGCCAAGCGGAGAGAACCACGACAAGGTGCCCGAACCAGCGTCACCGACGGCGCGGAGCGTGAATGCGGCCGCCAACACCCCGAACGCGAAGCCGCGGACGAACCGGGCGCTCGGCGACAGCTGCGCCGCGACCGCGGCCACGGCGGTGAACACCAGCCCTGATGCGGCCAGTGCCGCTCCAAATGCCAGCGACCCGGTGGGCGCAACAGAGGTGGTCAGTAAACCGGCAGCGCCAACCGCGCCGGTGATGATCGACGCTCCGAACGACAACAGCAGCGCGGCGGTCAGGCTGGCGTACCGGCCGATTGCAGTCGAGTCGACCAGTTCGGCGCGGCCAGTCTCCTCGTCGGCGCGGGTGTGACGAATCACGGTCAGGATTACCGCGACCGCGATGAGCAGATGGAACAGTCCGGCCTTCCAGATCCCAACCGCGCCAAGGTTATCGCTGTAGACCTGTCCGTAGAGCGCCCGTTGCGCCGGGCTGGCCATGATCGATGCGCCAAATGCGGCGCGAGCGGCCTGATCGGGATAGACCTTCTCTATGCTCCCGATATAGACGGTGGCCAACGGCAACGACAGCAGCAACACCCACAGCGGTAACACGACGCGGTCACGGCGTAGGTAAAGCCGCAGCATTCCTAAAGTTCCTACGAATGCCGAACTCCGCTGTGGCGTAAGGTGAGCCGGATGGCTCGGTCGATCCAGGACGGCGGTGCTCATTGGCGCTACTCCTCGATCCCAGCTACGCCGGCATCATCGTCGTCAGGGGTGCTCATGCCCGCACCTCCTGCCCGCTGCGCTCCCGCTGGCCGTCGGTGCTGACGCCGTAGTGGCGCAGGAACAGTTCTTCCAGGGTCGGCGGCTGACTGACCAGGCTTCGCACGCCCGCATCGCCGAGCACTCGGATCAACTCACCGAGGCTCTCGCTGTCGACATGTGCTCGTACTGTTTTGCCGTCGATGCTAACGTTTTCGACACCGGCGATCCTGGTGAGATCGCCCGGGTCACCGATCATTTCAGCCTTGATCGAAGTGCGGCTGAGGTGCCGCAGCGAGTCCAGTGACCCGCTCTCGACGGTCTTGCCGGCTCGGATGATGGTCACCCGTTCGCACAATGCCTCCGTCTCAGCCAGAATGTGACTTGACAGCAGGACCGTCGCGCCGCCGTCGCGCGCTTCGCCGACGCACTGCTGAAACACATTTTCCATCAAAGGGTCCAGTCCGCTGCTCGGCTCGTCAAGCAGCAGTAGCCGGGCCCGCGATGAGAACGCTGAGATCAGTGAGACCTTCTGACGGTTGCCCTTCGAGTAGGTGCGCGACTTCTTGTGTGGATCCAATTCGAAACGTTCGATCAGCTCGGCCCGGCGTTTCTCATCGATACCGCCGCGCATGCGGGCCAGCAAGTCGATGGTCTCACCGCCGGTGAGATTGGGCCACAGTGTCACATCGCCCGGCACATAAGCGATCTGGCGGTGCAGTTCCACGGCGTCGTTCCATGGGTTGCCACCGAGCAACCGCACGCTGCCGGAGTCGGCTTTTACCACGCCAAGCAGTATCCGAATGGTGGTCGACTTTCCGGCGCCGTTGGGTCCGAGGAACCCGTGCACCTCACCCTCCCGAACAGTCAGGTCAAGACCGTCCAGCGCCCGCACCGTACCGAAACGCTTTGTCAAGTCGCGAATTTCGATAACCGCCTGATGATTGTCAGCTGGCATTGGCTTCTCCTTGTTCGGCCGCGGCGAGGAATGCGTCGTACATGGTGTGATCGACCATCAGCCCCTCGGAGTAAATCTCGAGCGAGGGAAGGATCATGTCGTGGCTGTAGTCGCGCAGCACCGCACGCAGATCCGTGGGGTTCTGGTGCATCTGCAGGTACAGCAGGAAGCTGCCGCCACCGGTTATTGCCAGGTACCGCGCCCTGGCTTTGGGATCGCGGCTGGGCTTGAGCGTGCCGGCCCGGACACCTTCCTCGAGGTATACCTCGGCATCCTCGATCATCTTGCGCCACATCGTTTTCGCCAGCTCGGCACCGGACTGCATGCTGCGCACCAAATAAGCCATCAACGGCGCATACCTCTCGATCTCGGCCATCTGCGCAAGCCAGGTAGCGGGTTCATGAGAGCGCATAGCCTCGGATTTGGAGTTGCGGATCTCGTCGGCGATGTAGTCGTCACAGGCCTTGCGCAGGCCCTCCTTCG
>JAFAQO010000703.1 GCA_019246375.1 Mycobacterium sp.
CGTCGAATACCTGGTGGGTCAGGACGGGCTGATCTCGTTCCTGGAAGTCAACACCCGCCTTCAGGTCGAACACCCGGTCACCGAGGAAACCGCCGGCATCGACTTGGTCCTGCAGCAGTTCAAGATCGCCAACGGCGAGAAGCTGGACCTGACCGAGGACCCGACGCCGCGCGGCCACGCTATCGAGTTCCGGATCAACGGCGAGGACGCAGGCCGCGGCTTTTTGCCCGCGCCCGGCCCGGTCAGCAGGTTCGACCCGCCGGCCGGACCCGGCGTGCGGCTGGATTCCGGCGTCGAGACCGGTTCGGTGATCGGCGGCCAGTTCGACTCGATGCTGGCCAAGCTGATCGTGTACGGCGCCAGCCGTGAAGAGGCGCTGGCCCGGGCACGGCGCGCCTTGGACGAATTCCACGTCGAAGGGCTGGCCACCGTAATCCCGTTCCACCGGGCGGTGGTCTCCGACCCCGCCTTCATCGGCGACGAGAACGGGTTCTCGATACACACCCGCTGGATCGAAACGGAGTGGAACAACACCATCGAACCTTTCACCGGTGGCGAGCCGCTCGACGAAGAGGATGCCCGTCCGCGGCAAAAGGTGGTCGTCGAAGTCGGCGGCCGCCGAGTCGAAGTCTCGCTGCCCGCCGATCTTGCGCTGTCCAACGGCAGCGGCGCCGACCCGGCCGGGGTGATCAGAAAGAAGCCCAAGCCGCGCAAGCGCGGCGCGCTCGCCGGTGCGGCCGCCTCGGGTGACGCGGTGACCGCGCCCATGCAGGGCACTGTCGTGAAAGTCGCCGTCGAAGAGGGTCAGGAGGTCACGGCCGGCGACTTGGTGGTGGTCCTGGAAGCGATGAAAATGGAAAACCCGGTCACCGCGCACAAGGACGGCACCATCACCGGGCTGGCGGTCGAGGCCGGGGCCGCTATCACCCAGGGCACGGTGCTCGCCGAGATCAAATAACACCGTTCGGCGACGATGCGCGCCGGGCAACGGCGCGAGGAAGACCCGACAATCATCGTGGATCCCGTCGAGATCAACGCCGGCGCCTGGTACCTGCGGGCGCTGCGCGCCGACATCCGTATCGATGACCGGCCGGCCCTGGCCGAGCTCGGGGAAACCGACCCGGACTACGTCGCACACAGCGCCGCGCGGTGGTCGTCGGACGCCGGTTACTCGTGGGCGGTCTGCCAGTCGACGACGGGCCAGTTGCTGGCCGAGGTGACGCTGGACCCGACAACCGGTGAGATCGGCACTCGAGCGAGCGATCGCCATTCTGCCGCCGCGGTGGCCGCCGCCGAGTCGGTGCGGCGATTCGGCGCAGCAATCGGTGTGATCACCGGCTGACGTGCCGACACCCGCTGCTATAGCTCTGAGCAGGGAATATAACGGATCGGACTCATATCGTTGTCGGCCCAGCTCGGGCCGAGTAGTGTTCGTTGACAGGTTGAGTTCACAGCCGCCTGGAAGAACGTCAACGGCGTGAAGGGGCTGACTCCCTGCCCGTGAGGGCATCAAGCATTTGACGTGATCCACAGCACGAATGTTCGTTGACTGATGGAGTCACCATGTCTGTCACAAGAATTTCGGATACCGCCATCCAAGGGGACGGCGCATCCTCGGCTGAGCCCTGGGAAAGCCGCACCGCGCGCTTCAGTGTTCACAGGAGGCCGTCGGCCGCGGTGATCAGCGCTCAGGGCGAACTCGACGCCGCCAACGCCGCTCAGCTCGCCGACTACGTTGAGCGTTGCACCGCCTATTCCGCGCGGTTGATCCTGGACCTGACCAAGCTGGAATTCATCGGCACTGCCGGCTTTTCAGCATTACACCGGATCAACGTCCGCTGCGCGGGTGCCGGTGTGCAGTGGGCCGTGGTGCCCAACCATCTGGTTTCCCGATTGTTGCGGATCTGCGACCCCGATCACACGCTACCGACTTGCGATTCGGTGGACGAGGAGCCGGCGGCGAATCAAGAGCTACGACTCCTACTCAAGCTGGTCGCGGAGCCGCGTTAACGATTTCGCCAGCAGGCGGGACACATGCATCTGTGAGATGCCCACCCGCTCGGCGATCTGTGTCTGCGTCATTGATTCGAAGAACCTGAGCACCAAGACTGTTCGTTCCCGCTCGGGCAGCGCATCCAATAAGGGACGCAACGCTTCTCGGTTCTCGATCCGCTCCAGACCGGTGTCCACGTCGCCCAGGGTGTCGGCGATGGCCCGCGCGTCGTCGTCCGCGCTGCCGCCGCCGCTGTCGATCGACAATGTGTTGTAGGAACTACCGGCAACCAAGCCTTCGACGATTTCGGTGCGGTCCATGTCGAGTTCGTCGGCGAGCTCAGATGCCGTCGGCGCCCGGCCCAGCCGTTGGGAAAGATCGGCGGTGGCCGTGCCGAGACGCAGGTGCAACTCTTTGAGACGGCGCGGCACCTTGACCGACCAGCTGTTGTCACGGAAGTGCCGTCGAACCTCGCCCATGATGGTGGGCACCGCGAACGAGACGAAATCGGATCCGGCGTCGACATCGAACCGGACCACGGCGTTGACCAGTCCGACCCGCGCAACCTGCACCAGGTCGTCGCGTGGTTCACCGCGGCCCTCGAAGCGGCGCGCGATGTGATCGGCCAAGGGCAAACACCGCTCCACGATCTTGTCCCGCTGGCGCTGAAACTCCGGCGAGTCGGCGTCGAACGTGGCCAGCTCACGGAACATGTCCGGAACGTCGGCGTATTCGTTCGGGCGCGAACCAGAACCGCCGACAGCTCGCGCTGTCACCTGGCGGAGCCCGCCCGTCGCGTGGTCAATGTGATGCCGAATACTCCGCCGCCTTCCTCCGGTCCACGACCGTCACTGAAGGTGCGTACATCGTCTGCCAACGAAGTCAGCACATGCCAACTGAAGCTTCCAGGGGTCACCACGTCGTAGTTCTGGCAGGTGGCTGATGCATCGACGACCAACTTGTCGTCGTACGCATCTACGACGATGACGAGCGTTGCGCCCGGGGTGGCCGAGCGGATCAGTCGGGTGCAGACCTCGTCGACCGCCAGCCGCAGATCGGCCACGGCGTCGAAATCAAGGTCCTCGAAGGTGCCGACGGCGCCGACAAGAGTGCGCAGCATCGCCAGATTCTCCAGTCTGGCGGCAACGCGGAACTCGACGGCGCGATCTCCTCGTTGGTGCTGGTCACCGCTCGGTGCGGCACCTGTCATCTGTTCTCCGGGCGGCACTTGGCCGATACTCCCCTCGCGCTCCAGCCGGTTAGTCATGGCAACCGCCGGGTATGCCACCAGCCGTGGAGGGGCCTGACACAACCGAGGTCACGCGAATGCGCCGACTCCGTCGCGTTGCGGTGATTGCCGGGATCACGCTGGTCGTCTTGCTTTTGCTCGCAGCGGTAATCTATGCCGTCGCTTTCCTGATTTTGTCCCCAATGATGGGGTAAGGGTATCGCGACGCAGCGGGCGGGTCTCGGACGCATCATTGTCCTGACGCAATACCCGCTGGCCGCCGTGGGTAACCCGGTTGGGCGATTTGAACCAGGGAGAGGAGGCCAGGATGTACGACCGTGACAACCTTTCCGACGAGATCCCTGTCGCCGATGCCGTCGAGCAGGAGCAAGAAACTACGGCCGAGCCCACCGCGCCAGAGCCCGCGGACGTGCCGATGGAGGCCAATACATCCGACTGGCAGGAGCAGCTGCAAGAGGTCGTGGGCGAAGACGACTGGGACGACTATCGGGAGTAACCGAGACCCGCAGCAGGTGTTTGGCGACAGGCGACGACGGGAACGCTCGTCAGTAGGCAAGAGCCCAAGGCGGAAGCGCGCCAAGGAGGTTTGAGATGCCCAACACATCGATCAAGGACGAGAAACTCTACAAAGACCTGCGCAAGAAGGGCGACTCCAAACAAAAAGCGGCCCGCATCGCGAACGCTGCCGCAAGCCGGGGACGTTCCAGCGTAGGCAAGTCGGGTGGAAGGTCCGGTTCGTATCAGGACTGGACCGTTCCAGAGCTCAAGAAGAAAGCCAAAGAGCTCGGAATTACCGGCTACTCGAAACTCAACAAGAGCAAGTTGATTTCGCAACTGCGGAATCACTGAATCACCGCAAGGGCCACGAAGGCCCTGGAAAGGGAAGCATGAGCGAAAAGAAGAGTGGTCCCGGCGAAGCCGTTCGCGGTGTCGTCGAGGCGGTTAAGGGCCTGATCAAGGAACTCCTGGGGACGGTGACCGGTCGCGACCACGTGGCTCAAGAAGGCCAAGCCCAGCAGGACAAGGCGCGGGCACAGCGCGATGCTGCGAAGCGTGAAGCCCAGGCTGAGCAGGCCCGCGGCAAGGCCAAGGCTCAGGAGGAGCGGCAAAAAGCCAACCAGCAGCCGGACAACAACTAGGACCGCAATGGCAGACCCGGCCGGGCCCACCGGCTGGGTCTGTTTTTATCCCCAGCAGCTAACTGCATGGGCGCTGGCGCCGTACCTCGGGATGTTGGTCGTACCACTGGTCCGCGATCCGGCGGATCCGCCGGTGCTCGACGGCCACCCACACCAGACCCAAGGTCATCGCGACCACCGCGATCACGCCGGTAGTCATGCCTTGGGAGCCGTGCCCGGTGCCGAACGCGGCCAGGGAGCCAACGACCGCGATCACGCCGAGAACGACCAAAAGGTACCCGGGCCAGCACACTACGTCGATCATCGACTCACCGGCATACGGCCGTGTCGTCCTCATGTGGTCGACGGGGTCATGAAAGGTGTCGCCCATGATGATCTTCTTCCGTCATTTCCTCGGGCCGTACCTACCAAGGTTTATCGTAAGGCGATATTGAGGCGTGAGCCTAAGCCGAATTTTCTTCGACCGGATGTGATCAGCCGCCGAGCGCCGGGCCGGCGATGGGAGGCGCGCCCATGGTAAGCGTCAGCAACATCAGCATCAGCAGAAACCAGCCGGCACCCTGCCATGCCCACCACGTGCCCCGATCCCGCCACACGCGGTAGGTGCGCAGGAACGCCCACGACCCAGCGGCCAACAAGATGACGGGCCCCCCGAACGCCAGAAGCGTCCGTTGGGGCGCACCACAGGCCGCAGTGTCGACCGCCATCGCTCCGTTGCACGTACTGACCCACAGCGCAGCCAGGATCACGAAGCCGACGCCGCCGGCGGCGGCCATGACCGCGAACCGGACGGCCGCGTGGACCTCGCTGTCCTCCTGCCCCAAGTGGTCGCCAGGTGAACGCTGAGGTGGTCGTTGCATCCTGAACCTCTACATTGCGTTCGGCTGCTATTGATCCGTCGTCGGGCCGGATGCGTCAGTTACAGTCATGTCCCCGTT
>JAFAQO010000705.1 GCA_019246375.1 Mycobacterium sp.
CTCGGTCAGTCGATCGGAGGTGGCTCGGCGCTCGAAGACTTCCCGGGCCAGTTTAGCGATCGTCTCTTGTTCTTCGGTGAAGGTGAAGTCCATAAGTGTGATCCGGTCAATCAGTTGCGGGCCGGAACTGGTGCAGCACAAGGTCCCCACTAGCCCCGTCGAAGGTCTGATAGCAAGCCTCGACCGGCATCCCGACCCTGACGTCATCCGGCGCGATGTCACGCAGGTTTGAAACCAGCCGCACGCCTTCAGCGAGCTCGACCAGCACGACGATGTAGGGATAGTCGAAAAAGGGAAACTGGGGTTCCAGTGGCATCACGTAGCTGTAGACAGTGCCCCGGCCCGCCGATTCGACCGCGTCCCAGGCCAGCGAACGGCACTCGGGGCACATGGGGCGGGGCGGGTTGCGCAGAGCTCCACAGCCGGTGCAGCGCTGGATGAGGAGCTTGTGCTCACGCAGCCCTGTCCAGAAGAACTCGGTGTCCTTGTTGAAGGTTGGGGCCAGCCGAGTCGCCATCAGCGCTCCGACCTGAATCGCAGCACCCGGAATCGCTGGTGCCCCAGCACCTCGCCGCTCTGGTCGGTGTAGGTGATCACCCAGCTCAGGAAGAAGCCGGCCCCCAGCGCTGTCTTCTTCTCGTCGGAGACATCCTCGAACACCGACGTCGCGGTGATGACCTCGCCGAGCCGGGGATAGCGTTCGATCTCGAATTCTGAGTTAGTTGCCACCGTGCTGGTGTATCCAGCCTCGTCGAGAAACGCCGTTGGGTTCGTGGTCATCTCCATGGGGACGCCGCCGCGTTCCGCGATTCCCTCGAGTTTCGGTGACGGCATGGTCCAGGTTTGAAGCATGACCGGTGGTGACACGATGCCGCCGAACCGGGACGCGGCAGCGAAGTCCGGATCCAAGTAGACGGGGTTCATGTCGCCCAGCGCGTAAGCCCAGTGCCGGATCATCGGTTGGTTCACCGGATCCGGCGCCACCGCGGGCTTACCCGAACCGGTGGGCTGGCCGACGAGCGATCGCAGCCGGGTCCGGAACTCGGTCTCTTGGTCGGTCACTGGCTCGGTCCTCCCGACTTATCCATGGCGCGCAGGTCACGGGGGGCTCGCGGCATGCCCAATCCGGCCATCGCGATGATGTCGCGCTGAATTTCGTTGGCACCGCCGCCGAAGGTGTTGATGACGGCTTGCCGGTATGCGGATTCCAGGGCGCCGCGCAGCGGAGCGTTGGCGCCGCGGCGCACCCCGTTGCGGTCGAGCACTTCGAGCAGCTGGCGGGCGACCTGTTGGGTCAGCTCGGTACCGAACACTTTCGCGGCCGACGCTTCCCCCATGTTGAGCACGCCTTTGGTCATCGCCGCGTTAACCTGCAGATTGACGAGTTTGTAGGCGGCGACTTGGGCTTCGACGCGGGCGAGTGCGAGTTGTACCCAGGGCTGGTCGATAACGCGCTCTCGGTCGAGCTCGGTGGTCCTGGCCCAGTGCAGCGTCTTCTCGAATAACGGCTCGAGCGCGCCGAGATTGCCCAGGGCTGCGCGTTCGAAATTCAGCTGGGTGGTGATCAGCTGCCACCCTTGGTTTTCGGTCCCGACCAATGCGCTCGCCGGAACACGAACGTTGTCATAGAAGGTGTAGAACGTGGAGATGCCCGGCATGGTGTGCAGCGGCTGCCATGAGAAGCCCGGGGACGAGGTGGGCACGATGAAGATGGAAATGCCCTTGTGTTTTTTGGCGTTCGGATCGGTGCGCGCCGCGAGCCAGATGTAGTCGGCGTACGCGGCGCCGCTGGTGAACATCTTCTGGCCGTTGATCACATACTCGTGACCGTCGCGCACCGCGGTGGTGCGCAATGACGCCAGGTCGCTGCCCGCCCCCGGCTCGGAGTAGCCGATCGCGAACTCGACGCTGCCGTCGAGAATCGCCGGCAAAAACGTCTGCTTCTGCTCCTCGGTGCCGCACTGCATCAGGGTGGGCCCGACCGTATTCAAGGTCACTAGCGGGATCGGCGCGTTGACCCGGCGCGCCTCTTCGGAGAAGATGAACTGCTCGACCGCCGAGAAACCCCGTCCGCCGTACTGTTTGGGCCAACCGACACCGAGCAGATCCGCCGCTGCCAGGGCGCGCACGCATTCCCGCACTGCGGGACCGCCCTCTAGGTGTTCGCTGACCGCAGCGCTGCGTTCCGGTGTCATCACCTGTTCCAGGGTGGCGCGGATCTCCGC
>JAFAQO010000721.1 GCA_019246375.1 Mycobacterium sp.
GGCAGACATCAAACGGGGGCGGGCCGCACGCAATGCGAAGTTGGCCAGCCTGCCCGTCGGCATCGCGGGGCGGGCAGCGCTCGGGCTCGGCAAACGGCTGACCGGGAAATCGAAGGACGAAGTCAACGCCGAGCTGATGCAGAAGGCGGCCAATCAGCTGTTCACCGTGCTCGGTGAACTAAAGGGCGGCGCGATGAAGGTGGGCCAGGCGCTGTCGGTGATGGAAGCCGCCATTCCCGAGGAGTATGGGGAGCCCTACCGCGAAGCGCTGACCAAGCTGCAGAAAGACGCTCCGCCGATGTCCGCCCATAAGGTGCACCGGGTGCTCGACGCCCAGCTCGGCACCAAGTGGCGCAACCGGTTCAGCTCATTCGACGACACGCCGGTGGCGTCGGCCAGCATCGGCCAGGTTCACAAAGCGGTGTGGTCAGACGGCCGCGAAGTTGCCGTCAAGATCCAATACCCGGGCGCTGACGAGGCGCTGCGCGCTGACCTGAAAACCATGCAGCGCATGGTCGGGGTACTCAAACAGCTCTCACCGGGAGCCGACGTCCAAGGCATCGTCGATGAGCTGGTCGAACGCACCGAGATGGAGCTCGACTACCGGCTGGAGGCCAACAACCAGCGCGCCTTCGCCAAGGCGTATCACGGTGACCCGCATTTCGCGGTGCCGCACATCGTGGCAAGCGCACCCAAGGTGGTGATCCAGGAGTGGATCGAGGGCGTGCCGATGTCACACATCATCCGCAACGGGACTACCGAACAGCGTGACCTGATGGGCACCAGGCTGGCCGAGCTCACGTTCGATGCGCCACGCCGGCTGGAGATGATGCACGGCGACGCCCATCCCGGAAATTTCATGCTGCTACCCGATGGCCGGATGGGTGTCATCGACTTCGGCGCGGTGGCACCGTTGCCCGGCGGCTTCCCGATCGAGCTGGGCATGACGATTCGACTGGCCCGCGACAGGAACTACGACTTGCTGCTGCCGACGATGGAGAAGGCGGGATTCATCCAAAAGGGACAGCAAGTCTCAGTGCGCGACATCGACGACATGCTGCGCCAGTACGTCGAGCCCATCGAGGTCGAGGTCTTCCACTACACCCGCAAGTGGCTGCAGAAGATGACCGCGTTTGAGATCGACCGGTCGGTGTCGCAGATCAGAACGGCTCGCCAACTCGATCTGCCGGCCAAGCTCGCAATTCCGATGCGGGTGATCGCGTCGGTGGGCGCGATTCTGTGCCAACTGGACGCGCATGTGCCGATGAAAGCGCTGTCTGAAGAGCTGATCCCCGGTTTCGCCGAACCCAACACGGCGGTGGTCTAAGCAGCGACGGCGTCCTTGCGCGGACGTCCGCGGGGTCGCTTACAGCTCACGATCGAGCCGCGGTCGAGTATCTCGCCGCCCCACACACCCCATGGTTCTCCCCGGTCCAACGCCGCGGCCAGGCACTGGCGACGAATCGGGCAGTCTGCGCACAGCGCCTTGGCTCGTTCCAAGTCGGCCGGGCTGTCGGCGAACCACAGATCGGGATCGCCCACATGACACGGCAACATCGGCAGCGGCTCGTCTTGGACTGTCGGTGCCGACATGTCCGGCTCACCTGCTTCCTGGTCTCGTGGTTGTCTTTCGTTGCGATCCGGACCAGGTACTGGCTAGCAAAAGCAATGGCCACGGATCCTTACTGACGTCGGGTCCGTGGCCAGGCCGGTTAGGTGGGGCCTAGGTAGATCCCCGATCCACGGACGCGTTAGTTGCGGCAGCTGCTGCAGCGGCATGGGCGGCATGGAGGGTTGCAGCGCTGCGCGCTGTGCCGGCCGTACCTACAGCGAACAATTTGCGCTTGATCATCGTCGGCTTCCTCCTCTCGTGCTGCACGAAACCGGCGTTCAAAACGAGCGGCTTCGAGCGTAAATCGTAACAGTCGACCGCCACAAGCGATTTTCTGACCTGCGGTTTCGCCGGCTAGGCCTGATTGCCACGTTCGTGGACCAGTCGCAATACGTCGGGCCCGTACTGCTCCAGCTTGCGTGCGCCGATACCCGGAATCGCGACCAGCTCGGCGTCGCCGGCGGGCAATAGCTCGGAGATCGCGATCAACGTGTTATCGGTGAACACCACGAACGCCGGAACGTTCAGTTCCTTAGCGGTGCGCAGCCGCCATTCCTTGAGCCGCATCAACAACTCGTCGTCGATATCGGCTGCGCATGTCTCGCACCGGCGCAACATGATCGCGGCCGGCGTAGTCAGCAGGTTGTTGCAGATCCGGCAGCGCGACGCCGCGCCCCGGTTTCGCCGCGTCCTGCTCGGCGCGGGATCGGCCTGCGTCTGTGGGGCGATTCCGTTGAGGAACCGCGACGGCTTGCGGGACTGCCGCCCGCCCGGGTTTCGAGACAGCGCCCAGCTCAGCGCCAAATGCACCCGGGCCCTGGTAATGCCGACATAGAGCAGTCGACGTTCTTCTTCAACCGGTTCGCTGGCGGCGCCATGGGCCAGCGCATGCGAGATGGGCAGCGTCCCGTCGGCCAAACCGACCAGAAACACCGCGTCCCATTCCAGCCCCTTGGCGGCATGCAACGAGGCCAGCGTGACGCCCTGCACCACCGGCGGGTGGCGGGCGTCGGCCCGCGTCCGAAGCTCAGCCAGCAGACCAGGCAGGCTTAGCTGGGGACGCTGCGCCACCTCATCGTCGACCAGTTCGGCCAGCGCAGTCAGCGCCTCCCAACGCTCGCGTGCCCGGACGCCAGCAGGCGGCTGCGCCGTCAGGCCCAAAGGTTCAAGCACTCCGCGCACCACCTCGGGAAGGTCGCCGGCTGCCCCGCGCTCCACGGCTCGTTGCAATGCCAGCAACGCCTGCCTGATCTCCTGACGGCTGAAAAACCCTTCGCCGCCGCGGACCTGGTAGGGAATGCCGGCCTCGGTCAACGCCTCCTCGTAGACCTCGGATTGGGCGTTGATCCGGTAGAGCACCGCGACCTCCGCCGGGGCGCTGCCGGATTCGATAAGCCGGGAAATGGACGCGGCCACCCCGGCGGCCTCGGCGACCTCGTCGGAGTATTCGTGAAACGACGGCGCTGGACCGGGATCGCGCTGACCGGTCAAGTGCAACTTGCTGCCCGCGACCCGGCCGCGGGCGGCGAGAATGACCCGGTTAGCCAGTGACACCACTTGCGGGGTCGACCGGTAGTCCCGCTCCAGGCGCACCACCGTGGCGTCGGTGAACCGCCGGGAGAAGTCGAGCAGGTAACGCGGCGAGGCTCCGGTGAACGAGTAAATCGTCTGGTTGGCGTCGCCGACGACAGCCAGATCATCGCGCTCGCCCAGCCACGCCGACAGCAGCCGCTGCTGCAGCGGGGTCACGTCCTGGTATTCGTCGACGACGAAGCATCGGTACCGGTCGCGGAATTCGTCCGCGACGGCGGCGTCGTTTTCGATCGCGGCCGCGGTGTGCAGCAGCAAATCGTCGAAGTCGAGCAGGGCGAGCCCCTGATCGCGGGTCTTGAGGGTCTCGTAGAGCGCATAAACGCCGGCGACCTGAGCGGCGTCCAGTGGGATGTCGCGGCCGGCCGCGGCTACCGCGGCCGGATACTCCTCAGGGCCGATCAGCGAAGCCTTGGCCCACTCGATCTCGCCGGCCACATCCCGCACGTCGTCGGTGCTCAGCTGCAATCCGGCACGGTTCGCGGCCCGCGCGACGACCGGGAACTTGCTATCCAGCAGCTGCCAGCCGCTATCCCCGACCACCCGCGGCCAGAAATACCGCAGCTGGCGGTGTGCGGCCGCATGAAACGTCATGGCCTGCACGGCTCCGATACCGGACTCCGTCCGGGCGGCGGCACCAAGCGCCCGCAGCCGGGCGCGCATCTCACCAGCGGCACGTTGAGTGAACGTCACCGCCAAGACCTGCCCGGCCGCTACATGCCCAGCGGTGACGAGCTGGGCGATCCGATGGGTGATAGTGCGCGTCTTGCCGGTTCCGGCGCCGGCCAGCACGCAGACCGGTCCGCGGGGCGCCAACACGGCCTCGCGCTGCTCATCGTCCAGGCCGGCGATTAACGGGTCTACGGTCACCGGCATGGGCTCCATCTTGGCAGCGGTGCCCGACAAACCTCCCGGAACGCCACGCCGCCGTATCGGTTCCGGCAATATCGAGCAGAGCCGATACGTTAGACGACGTATGGCCACTGCTCCGCTCACGATCTACACCACGTCGTGGTGTGGCTACTGCCATCGGCTCAAGACCGTGTTGACAGCCGCCGGCATCCCCTACGACGAGGTCGACATTGAAGGCGACGCCGCGGCCGCGAATTTTGTCACTTCCGTCAACGCCGGCAACAGGACGGTTCCGACGGTGAAGTTCGCCGACGGATCCACGCTGACCAACCCGGGCGCCGCCCAGGTCAAGGCGAAGCTGGCCGATCTGGGCGGCTGACCCTCAGCCGGCCACCCATGATTCGATGATCTGTCGGGCAATCGAAATCGGGCCTGGCAGAAGAAACTTCGAGTGCGATGCACTGCTCCAGTCACCAGCATCGAGCGCCGCGCGAACCTCGTCGCGGGTAACCCACACCGCCTCAGCGATCTCCCCGTCGTTGAACGAGAAGTCTTGATCGGGGTCGCCGATGGCGTGGAATCCGACCATCAGCGATCGCGGGAACGGCCAGGGCTGGCTGCCCAAGTAACGAACGTCGCGCACGGCCAGACCGATCTCTTCGCGGATCTCCCGGACGACGCACAGCTCGAACGACTCGCCCGCTTCCACAAACCCGGCCAGCAGCGAAAACCTCCGCCCGGGCCATACCGCCTGACGAGCCAGCACAGCACGATCGCCGCCGTTGTGCACCAGGCAGATCACCGCCGGGTCGATACGCGGGAACTCCTCTTGACCGGTCAGCGGGTTGATCCGCGCCCAACCGCCCCTGGCCGGTCTCGTCGGCGAGCCGTCCACCGCGCTGAACCGGGCGCTGTCATGCCAGTTCAGCAGTGCGGTGGCCGACGACACCAGCTGCGCGCTGGTCTCGTCGAGGAGGTGGCCGGCGCGGCGAAGGTCTGCCACCTCGGCTTGCACGTCGGGATCCTCGGGTGCTGCCAGCGGGCCCCGGACCGCCCACACGTGCCGGCCACCCTCGACACGTCCCAGAAACACCGCGTCCGGCGGCGGCTTTTCGGCGAGCGAGATCGCCGCGCCGAGCACCACCTGACCATCGGCGACCAGTACCTGATTGCGCGAATCCACCCGCAGCAGCGCCGCCTCCGCCCAACCCGCCGCGGCGGCCTCGACATCAGTGCGCAATTGATCGGCCCGGTCAGCGCCCACCCGCGACAGCAACGGAATGCTGCGCAGCTGAAAGTCCATGCTATGCCTCCTGGTGGCGACCCGCCGAGCCCGGCCTCGCCGCGCTTGCGGTCGCCACTGAGTCGCCCGGCTTAGTTACCCACGCTGCGGATATAGAGCAGCCGGTCGGTGGCCTCGATCGCGTCCACCTCGGGCGCGTCAACGCGCAGCAGGTGGCCGTCACGGACAACCCCGAGCACGATGTCACGCAGATGTCGCGCAGATCCACCGACCTCGTTTTGCTCCACCTGACGTTCGGCGATGGCGAATCCGGCCTCCGGCGTCAGGAGGTCCTCGATCATCTCCACCACGGTGGGCGTCGTCGTGGCGATACCCAGCAACCGGCCCGCGGTCTCTGAGGACACCACCACCGAATCGGCTCCCGATTGCTGCAGCAGGTGCTGGTTCTCCGCTTGCCGAATCGACGCGACGATCTTAGCCTTGGGCGCGATCTCCCGGGCCGTCAGCGTGACGAGCACCGCGGTGTCGTCGCGGTTGGTGGCCACGATGATCGACGACGCGTGCTGCGCCCCGGCTAACCGCAGCACGTCGGACTTGGTGGCGTCGCCGTGGACGGTGACCAGCCCGGCGGCCGATGCGTGGCTGAGGGCCGCCTGATCGGTGTCGACGACGACGACTTCACTTGGGCCCAATTCATCACCGAGCATGGCGGTGACCGCCGTTTTGCCTTTGGTGCCGTAGCCGATGACGACGGTGTGGTTGCGCACTCTGCTCCTCCAACGCTGGATCTTCCACCCCTGCCGGGACCGTTCCGAGAGGACCTCGAGCGTCGTGCCGACCAACACCGCCAGGAACGCGATCCGCAGCGGCGTCATCACGACGACGTTGACCAGACGCGCCGTTTCGGAGTATGGGGTGATGTCGCCGTAACCGGTCGTCGACAGCGACACCGTG
>JAFAQO010000012.1 GCA_019246375.1 Mycobacterium sp.
GGGACAGCTGGGATCTGGCCACCAGTGTGGGAGCGACCGCAACGATGGTGGCGGCGGCACGGGCGGCGGCGAGCCGGCGCGCCGATCCAGTGATCAACGACCCGTTCGCCGAGCCGTTGGTTCGCGCGGTCGGGCTGGACTTGTTCACCCGGGTGGCCACCGGTGAGGCGGATTTCGCCGACATCGACGGCGGCGTCGGGTTTCCACGGATGACCGACACGTTCGCCGCCCGCGCTGTGTTTTACGACCAATTCTTCGCCGACGCCGGCGAGGCGGGCGTTCGCCAAGTCGTGATCGTGGCGTCCGGGCTGGATGCCCGCCCCTACCGGCTTTCATGGCCGGCGGGCACGACGGTGTACGAGGTCGATCAGCCCGAGGTGATCGAGTTCAAGACCGCCACGCTGTCCAAACTCGGCGCTATCCCCACCGCTGAGCATCGCGCGGTGGGCATCGATCTTCGTGAAGACTGGCCGACAGCATTGCAAGCGGCGGGCTTCGACAGCGGGCAACCTACGGCATGGCTCGCCGAAGGGGTGCTCATCGGATTCCTGCCACCAGAGGCCGAGGTTCGGTTGCTCGACAACATCACCGCGCTCAGCGCCGGGGGCAGCCGGTTCGCCGCCGACTATGGAACGGTCGCAGGTCAATCCGAAGCGGCGCAGGAACAGAACCGGACCATGACCGAGATCTGGCGCAAGCACGGCCTCGATCTCGACATCTCCGAGCTGGCCTACCCCGGCGAGCACACCGATGTCGCGGCACACCTGCAGGCGCATGGGTGGGACACCATCAGGTCGGTGCTTTCGGAGCTTTTCGCTGCTGCCGGGCTGGCGCCGCTGGAGGAGGACGATGAGCAGAAGGTTCCGGCCGATTCGATCGGCTTCGTCCGCGCGACCCGGCGACCTCCGGCGACGATGCGGGCCGTGCAGCGGCCCGAGGAGGAGCCGCCGGACAATCAGGGCTTGTGATCCATTGCAGTTCCACAGGAACTGCTTCTGCTTCTAACAGGCGTGACTCGGCGGGCGATCGGGTACAGAAACAAGGAGCCGCTAAGCCAATCGCGGTTTGTTATCGCGATTTCGGGGCGCCAGTTCTGCCGGGTGCCCTACCGTTCGTATGAGGCTTGGGAGTTTCAATGGCAACCGGGAACCAGCTGGGTCTGGAAGAGCGCAGCGGCGGGCAGACCGGCCCGCTGAGCCACCCGCTGCCTGCCGATTGGCTAGAGCATCCAAGTTGGTTTCGGTTCTACTTCGACGACGACCGGTGGACATGGTCACCGCAAATCGAGCAGATGCACGGCTACAAGCCGGGCACCACGGCGCCAAGCACCCTCCTGCTGCTGTCGCACATCCATCTCGATGATTATAAAAACGTGGCCGCCACACTGCGCGACGCGCGTCGCACACACCAGCCGTTCAGCTCACGCCATCGCATCGTTGACACCCGCGACCACGTGCATGACGTGGTCCTGATCGGTGCGCCGTTCCATGACGCGCGCGGAACGATTGCGGGCGCGCAAGGCTTGTACCTCGACCTGCTCAGCCGTGTTTGGCCAGCCACTCGGCCTGCAGCACCAGCAGCGCCAGCGTCTGCAGTTGCGGCGTGGCGGGGTCGAGTTCGCGGTAGCGCTGATAGACGTTGACGACGACCCGTTCGGCGTCCAACCAGGTCGCGTATTCGCCTAGATCGATAGTGTCGGCGGCCTCGGAGAACGACAAACCTTTGCGGTAGCAGGCCTCGGCTTGCTCGGCGATGTGGACGAGATAGCCTCGCACAGCACGGATTCCATCCGGATTGGTGACCGGACCGTGCCCGGGCACGACCGTCGGAGTGTCCAGCGCGATCATCGCATCGCAGGCCGCGACCCAGTTGGCGATCGGCCCGGCCCACACGATCGGAGTGCAGCCGATGAACAGCAGGTCTCCGCCGAACAGCACGCCGGCGTCGGGCACGTGCACAACCGAATCGGCGGCGGTGTGGGCGGGCCCCAAATTAAGCAGCCGTACCTCTCGGCCGCCGACGTCGATCGTGAGCTCTTTGTCGAACGTCTGGTCGGCGTTGCGCAGTGTGATGCCGCTGAAGTCGAAGGGCCCGAACCGCTCCCGCGTGTAGCGGGTGGCGACGGGACCGAGATCGGCGGTCTGGGTCATCGCCAGCATTTCGGGAGCCATGCCATGGGCGATCTCTTCGGCGGTCCCCTTGGCGGCGACGATGCGGACGGACCCGTCGAGCAATTGGTTGCCGTGGGTGTGGTCGCCGTTGGAGTGGGTGATCAGCGCGTCGGTGATCGGCGCATGCTCGGTGATGGGACGCATCGCGGCCAGCATCTCGCGGGTCAGCGGCAAGTCGAACAAGGTGTCGACGAGCAGCGACGCACCACTCCCGGCGACCAGCCCGGCGTTGCTCCAGCCGTATCCCCCGTCCGGCAGCGTCCACGCCCATACCCGATCGGCGACTTCGTGCAGTCCGCGGGTGTAGGGCACCTTCGTCCGCGCCCGGTTGACGCGAGGCTTGTCGGGCTTGGTGTCCGGGTTAGCCCGCGCGGGTAAGCGGTACGGCGACGGCGTGGCGCAGACAGTTTGCCGGACTTCGCCGAGCCCTTGG
>JAFAQO010000015.1 GCA_019246375.1 Mycobacterium sp.
ACCGCTGCCGCTCTCGGCCTAGGGGTCGCCGCCGCCGCGCGATGCCTAGGATGGTCCGCGGAGATCGTTCTGCACCATCAGAAAGGCAAAATCGCGGCATGGCTGAGTTCATCTACACGATGAAGAAGGTCCGCAAGGCGCACGGCGACAAGGTGATCCTCGATGACGTCACCCTGAGCTTCCTTCCGGGCGCCAAGATCGGGGTCGTCGGCCCGAACGGGGCTGGCAAGTCGAGCGTCTTGCGGATCATGGCCGGACTGGACAAGCCCAACAACGGTGACGCCTTCCTGGCCACCGGTGCCACCGTCGGCATCCTCCAGCAGGAGCCGGCGCTGAACGAAAGCAAAACCGTCCGCGGCAACGTCGAAGAGGGCCTGGGCGACATCAAGGTCAAACTCGACCGCTTCAACGAAGTCGCCGAGCTGATGGCCACCGACTACTCCGACGAGCTGATGGAAGAAATGGGTCGGCTGCAGGAGGAACTGGATCATGCCGACGCATGGGACCTCGACTCCCAGCTTGAGCAGGCGATGGACGCCTTGCGCTGCCCGCCGGCCGACGAGCCGGTGACGCACCTGTCCGGCGGTGAGCGCCGCCGAGTGGCGCTGTGCAAGCTGCTGCTCTCCAAGCCCGATCTGCTGCTGCTCGACGAGCCGACCAACCACCTCGACGCCGAAAGCGTGCAGTGGCTCGAACAGCACCTGGCCGCCTACTCGGGTGCGATCCTGGCGGTCACCCACGACCGCTACTTCCTCGACAACGTCGCCCAATGGATTCTCGAGCTGGACCGCGGCCGGGCATACCCCTACGAAGGCAATTACTCGACCTATCTGGAGAAGAAGGCTGAGCGGCTGGCCGTGCAGGGTCGCAAGGACGCCAAACTGCAGAAGCGGCTGCAGGAGGAGCTCGCGTGGGTCCGCTCAGGCGCCAAGGCCCGCCAGGCCAAAAGCAAGGCGCGCCTGCAGCGCTACGAGGAAATGGCGGCCGAGGCTGAGAAAACCCGCAAGCTCGATTTCGAGGAGATCCAGATCCCGGCCGGGCCACGGCTGGGCGCCGTGGTGGTTGAAGTCAAACACCTTGACAAAGGCTTCGAGGGGCGCACGCTGATCAAGGACTTGTCGTTCACGCTGCCGCGCAACGGCATCGTCGGCGTCATCGGCCCTAACGGGGTCGGCAAAACCACGCTGTTCAAGACCATCGTCGGGCTCGAACAACCCGACAGCGGCACGGTGAAGGTCGGCGAGACCGTCAAGCTCAGCTATGTGGACCAGGCCCGGGCCGGTATTGACCCGATGAAAACGGTGTGGGAAGTCGTCTCCGACGGACTCGACTACATCGAGGTCGGTCACAACGAGATGCCGTCGCGGGCTTATGTGTCCGCGTTCGGTTTCAAGGGTCCCGATCAGCAAAAGCCGGCCGGCGTGCTGTCCGGCGGGGAACGCAACCGACTCAACCTGGCGCTGACCCTCAAGCAGGGCGGAAATTTGATTCTGCTGGACGAGCCGACCAACGACCTCGACATCGAGACCTTGAGTTCGCTGGAAAACGCCCTCGTCAACTTCCCCGGCTGCGCGGTGGTGATCTCGCACGACCGCTGGTTCCTCGACCGGACGTGCACTCACATCCTGGCCTGGGAAGGCGATGCCGACAACGAAGCCAAGTGGTTCTGGTTCGAGGGCAACTTCGCCGGCTACGAGGAGAACAAAGTGGAGCGGCTCGGCGTCGAAGCCGCCCGCCCGCACAGGGTGACCCACCGCAGGCTCACACGCGACTAATGTCTGCTCTACCAGCGCCGGTGAACGTGCTGAGTCAGGAGCAGTCGGCATGACGGTCGATCGGAGATCTACCCTCCAGGGGACGGCCGACTGGACCGCGTTCGCCAATGTCGAGGACATCCCCGACTGGATTTCGAAGGCCTACACCGCCACCTACCGGGGACCGCACGCCGACGAGCGCGAAGCCGAAGCGCCGTCCGCCGGGCGCCAAGTCGACCAGCCTGATGTCACTGACTTGGTGGTGCCGGCGCTGCTCAGCGCACATTATCAGCTCGCCCGGCACCGCGCCGCCGGTGAAAGCCGTGTCGCGGTCTACCCGGCCGACGACCCCGCCGGCTTCGGCCCGGCGCTGCAGGTGGTCACCGACTACGGCACGATGCTGATGGATTCGGTCACCGTGCTGTTGCACCGGCTCGGGGTGGCTTATGTCGCGATCATGAATCCCGTGTTCGAAGTGCATCGCAACGCTGACGGTGATCTGTTAAGCGTCGAACCCAACGCGGACAACGGCAGCCAGGACGGCCTAGAGGAGACCTGGACCCACGTCCAGCTGTCGCCTTCAGTGAACGGCGACGCGCTCACCGCGGCGGAACGCCTACTCCCGAGCGTTCTCGCCGACGTTCGACGGGTCGCGGACGATTCGGCAGCGATGATCGCCACCCTCAACCAGTTGGTCACAGATCTCAAGACAGATCGCGAAGGTCACTATCGCAGCCCGGACCGCGAGGATGTTGCGGCGCTGTTGTGCTGGCTGGCTG
Organism: Mycobacterium sp.; assembly: GCA_019246375.1. GTDB lineage: Bacteria > Actinomycetota > Actinomycetes > Mycobacteriales > Mycobacteriaceae > Mycobacterium. The sequence goes on from JAFAQO010000015.1 coordinate 2,534, forward strand.
ACGGAAATTTCATGCTGCTGGGTTACCAACGTTGCCCGGTCGAGGACGGGATCGCCTCAGTCGACGAGTCCAGCAGCCTGGGTGTGCTGCGCGGGCGCACGGAGGCCCGTCGCGAGTTGACCGATGACGGCAAGCTGCTGGTTCTTGTGCAGGCCACGGTTCCCAGCTATATGCGCTACGGGGCATACCCCTATATCGTCGTGGTCCGGGAGAACGACGAAACCAGTGTTGTGGAGCACCGCTTCATCGGGCTTTTCACCGTCGCCGCGATGAACGCCGACGTGCTGGAGATTCCGATGATCTCCCGCCGTGTGCGCGAGGCGCTCGAGATGGCCGACCGCGACCCAAGCCATCCCGGGCAGCTGCTGCTCGACGTCATCCAGACCGTCCCGCGCTCGGAGCTCTTCGCGCTGAGCGCCCAGCGACTGTTGGCGATGGCGGAGGCTGTGGTGGATCTCGGATCACGGCGCCGCACCCTGTTATTCCTGCGCGCCGACCCACTTGAGCACTTCGTGTCGTGCCTGGTCTACCTGCCTCGGGACCGCTACACCACCGCTGTCCG
>JAFAQO010000364.1 GCA_019246375.1 Mycobacterium sp.
AACCTGATCGACCTGATGCCCAAGTACCACGAGACGTCTGCGATGTTGTGGCGTCAGCTCGTCGGAGTTTCCTACGTGTGGTGGGCGCTGGCGGCCATCGTGACGGCGGGGATTACCGTCACGGCGCGCAGCACTCCTCAGCCGTCGACGACCGACGACCGGACCCCGGTCGAGGCAGTCGGTGCGTCGGGCTAGAGTCGATTACCCTGCTAGCCGGCTGCGGTCTCCGGAATGCGGGACGGCTGATCGTCCGACGTGCTCCCAGCGCTGTGCCCGTTTTTGACGCTTGCCGCATAGATGTCGACGTACTCCTGACCGGACAGCTTCATCAGCTCGTAGATCACCTCATCGGTGACGGCCCGCTCGATGAAGCGGTTACCGGCCAGGCCCTCGAAACGCGAGAAGTCCATCGGCTTGCCGAACCGAACGGTGACTCGGGCGAACCGCAACTTCTTGGTGCCGGGCGGGTTGACTCTATTGGTGCCGATCATTGCGACCGGTATGACCGGAACGCCGGTGTGTAATGCCAGCCGCGCCAGCCCGGTCTTGCCTTTGTAGAGCCGGCCATCGGGGGAACGGGTGCCTTCCGGATACATGCCCAACAACTTGCCCTCGCCGAGGATCCGTGCAGCAGTCTCCAACGCCGCCTTCGCGCTATCGCCACTGCTGCGGTCAATCGGAACCTGCCCGGTGCTGCTGTAGAACCACCGAAGGAACGCACCCTTGAGCCCCCTGCCGGTGAAGTATTCCTGCTTCGCGAGGAAGGTGATCCGGCGCGGCGCCACGAGCGGAAGGTAAAAGCTGTCCGCGACAGCCAAGTGGTTACTTGCCACAATCGCCGGCCCGGATCGCGGAAGATGTTCCAGGCCTTCAGCTTTCGGTCGGCCAAGCAGGGTGAACAACCAGCCCATGAAGACGTACTTCATCAGCCAATACCACATGAACCCTCCGCTCGCACCGGTAGTGCTTTGGCCAACTGTACCCACCCGGTGTGGTTCGACCAACAAGACTGCGGCGACCGGCTATTCGTCCGGCGACCAGTTATTCGTCCGGCGACCGGCTATTCGTCCACAGTAACCGCGATCGGCTGGTAGCGACTCTTCCCTGCGCCATTGCCCCCCGGCCCGGCAGCACCGCCACCACCGGGCGGTCCGTCCGGTCGCGGTGGTGCTGAGCGGTCGATGTCGTCGACGAGCATGCGGACCACCGCCAGCAGCGCGACGCTGTGTTCGGCGATGGCACTCAGCAACGGATGTTGCTCACCGGTCACCAGCGCAGCCAGCGCGCACACCGGGCACCACACCTGCTGACACCTGCCAGTGCCAACCCCGCCGCCCGAGGCGCGTGCGGCCGCCAACCGCACTGCGGGGTCGATCCCATCCAATATCGTCTGCGCAAGCTTCCGAAGTTCGGGGCCGATTTCGGGGTGAGCGCCACTCATGCCGGCCACACCTCCGGGTTAGGTCGAAAACGTACGGTCAGCTCACTGCCTCGAAGATGCGCGTCCATCACCGTGCATCGCCGAAGTACGGACGCCAACCGAACCCTGCGCCGCATCCCGCCGGCACCGATGATCAAGTCGTCGTCAACCCGGCCCAGGGTAAGCGCACCCGATTCGAGTTGTGGCAACTCTAACCGCAACCGGTACACCGATCCCAATCCCGACCCGCACTCCAGATCTACGACAGGGCGTAGCGGCCCAGGCGGGGCTGATCCGTCGCGGCGCCGAACGCTGTCGAGCAGTTCGCCCAGCGCCTTCGGGCCGATCGGCTCACCGGCCAGATGCGGTGCGAGCACCAGCGCGACATCGCCGATGGTGGCGTCGAGCTCCGCTAAGACAGCCTGCTGCTCACTGATGCGTTCGGCATACCAGTCGAAGGCCGGGTGGTCGGGCAGATTGCGGTACTCATATGAATCGTCCTGTACCAAAACCTGATTGACGATCAACTCCTCGACACGCACGCCCATCAGCGCCAACGAGCCCAATGTCCGGACCGCCTCCGCCGCCACCACCCGTTCGGCGGTCAGCACCAGGTGAGCACCAACGAGCGCACTGTCCGTCAGCAGCGCGCTGAGCCGCTCGACGCTCGCACTGATGCGCTCCAGCAGCACCACCACGGCGGCCGACCGGGCGTCCTCGGCGACGGCGCTGAGCCGGCGATGGCGCGGCCACGCACGCTCCACATACAGCGCGAAGGTGGACGGCAACGTCAGCATCCGCAGCGCATCGGCGGTGGAGGCACAGTCGACCACGACCTTTTCCCACTGCCCGTCTGCGGCCAGTTGCCCGACCTCGTGTAGGCCGAGCACTTCTTGAATACCGGGCAGCGCCGAAAGTTCTTCGGGCGCAATCGTGCCCAGTTCGGATTCCGGAAAGCGCCGATCCAGCGCGTCGACGACATCGCGCCAGCGCGCCTCGAGCAACGCCAGCGTGTCCAGCGCCAGCGCGTCGAGGAAGCCGCCTCCCACGTCGGCCCCCCCAGTTTCGAGGTCGGCGAGCACTCGGACCGGATCGCGCTGACCGCTGGGTGGGACCGCAACGCCCAGCACGTCGCCGAGCGAGTGCGCCTGATCGGTCGATACCACCAGCACCCGCTGGCCGGCCCGCGCGCCACGCACGGCGGTGGCGGCCGCCAGGGTCGACTTTCCTACCCCACCCTTGCCGACGAAGAGACTGATCCGGGCCAGGTCGGGCACTGCGGATTCACTCAGCCTCGACTCGTTTCTTCAGATCCTTCAATGCGGTGTCGGTCAGCCTGCGCTCAGCCTTGCGCTTGAGCAGCCCGATCATCGGGATGGCCAGGTCGACCGTGAGCTCGTAGGTGACGTCGGTGCCAGAACCTTTGGGCACCAAGCGATATACCCCATCGAGGGCTTTGAGCAGGGAGCTGGAGATCAGCGACCAGCGAACCGAGTCGCGGTTTTTCGGCCAGTCGTAGGACAGCACCAGGGTGTCCTTGAGGACAGTGGTGTCGAGGACCAGCCGCGCCACTTTGGGGTACCCCTCGGCGTCGGCCTCAAGTACTTCGGCCTCCTTGTACTCCGAGACCCACTTGGGATAGGAGCCGATGTCGGCAATAACTTTCATCACCGTCTTCGGATCCGCATCGATGTGGATGGTCTGCGCCGTCTTTTCCGCCACCTGGTTGCTTCCCTCTCCGCCGCAAACGGCTGGGACGGGGAGTGCCCCGAGCCCCATGGGCTGAAACGGTACTCCCCGCGTCAGACCGAGCGGTTAAGTCAGCGGAGAAACACCGACCGGGCGCGACCGCTCGATCGCCGCCTTGACCTCGAAGGCCATGTCCTTGCCCGCCACCCGGCGTCGATGCGTGATTTTGGCGAGGTTCATCCGGGCCAACTGCCGAGCGGACACCCCGGAGGGCTCGGCATGCAGGAAGTAGTGCAGCAGCACGCCGTCCAGCGACGGTTCCAGCCAGATCTCCATGGTGCCGGTCAGCGCGCCGGTCACCGCCCACCGGATGCCCTTGTCGCCACGATTCTCGACTACCTGCAGCCGCAGATCAGGCCACCACCGACGCCAATTCGCCCGGTCCGCAACAGCCTTGCCGACCCGCGCGGGGTCG
>JAFAQO010000054.1 GCA_019246375.1 Mycobacterium sp.
AACCACGACCGCGAGTTTCTCGGCAAGTGGTTGGACCTGGAGATGCTGATCGCCGCATCGGCGCGCGAGCGCAGCGCCGGCCAGTACGACCAACTGCTTAACCGCGCGGGTTTTCAGATGACCCGGGTGGTGGAAACAGCGTCACCCTTCAGCATCGTCGAAGCGACCGCGATCTAGGGCGTGCCCGACAAAGTGCGTTGTCTAGTAGAGGATTGACCGATATGCTCGATCAAGTTGTGTCACAGTGCAGTTGGCCCCCTCGAACGACGCCTAGCCAGCGATATCAGCGGCCACGAGCACGCTGGCGATTACACCTTTTTGGATGGTGATCGCCGTGCATGCATGCGCAGAACTGGTGATGAGCACGATCATGCTTCTGTATGGAAGGCAAGGCATGTCGGAACACCGGATCGTCGTGGGCCGGGGGGCCCTCTCGTCACCACAGACCCGGTGCTGGGGCGCAAACCGGCAGGACGAGGTACTTGTCGAAGCGCGGATTGGATGCTGGGTGATTGTTTACAGACGCCGCTACGGTCGCCACAAGGAGTCGTGAAGGACTGCGGCGATGCGTACCACACCAAAACACTGCTCTCGCTGCTGCATTCGGCCGACAGAGCTCGTGAGCAGGTTCGGGGCGGATCGTGTGCGCGTCGGACTGCGGTGCGCTGACCGTGAAGACCCGCGCCGACACCTCGCCTAACCATGGCGAGAATCCGGAATCGGTCCGCACGGCGAATACTCCTCTGGCGAATAGTTTAGAGCGCTGTCAGGACAAGAAAATCGACTTGATGTGTTGGAATCCCCGTAATCGCTCAGGACCCAGCTCGCGGCCGATGCCGGAGCGCAACAGCCCGCGTTCCGAAAGAGCGTAAAGCAATTGGACCTGCCGACCGTGGCGAATCCGGACGAGGCCACGGTTGCAAATCATGCCGGTAACTGGTCACAAACGAGCACAACACTGTCGGCATCTGCACGATGGGCTCGACGAGCGAGCGGTGGTCGATCCCGATCTCAAAGTCCGCGGCGTCGAAGGACTACGCGTCGTCGACGCATCGGCGGTGCCCGCGATCAGCAGTGGAACCACTAACGCAGCAGTTGTCATGATCGCCGAAATGCGCTAGGGGTGGTTGGCTTTGAAGAACATCTCGAACTGAATGCCGTCGGGGTCCTTGAATGTCAGTACCGCACCATATTCGCGCTCCGCGATCGGCGCGTGACTCACGCCGAGCTGCTCGAAGCGTGCGAGCCACTCATCGAGCTCGGCCCGCGTGTCGACTTTGAACCCCATGTGATCGAACCCAGTACGCTGCGGGTCGAAGGCCTCGCCCTGATTCCCCTCATGCTGGTGGAACTCGATGATGGTCCGCGACCACCGATGCATGAGCAAAATGCCGCGCCACCCATCTCCGACGACCCGGTCGATCTCGGATAGGTCGAGCAGCGCAGCCCACCATCGGGCGCTCGCCTCGGCGTAACGGACGGAGAACGAATATGCGACACCCTGCTGACAGTTGGCATAGACATTTCCTTGAACTCACATTTGGACGCGGAGCCGGTGTTCAGTCGTGAGTATCTCGTATGCCTGACTCACCATCTGGTGGATGATCTGCGCGGCCCGCGCAGTGCATCGAACTGCGCCCACCCCTTCGCCGGCCGGGTAGACCATCGACTCCCAATCACCGCTGGTTTCGGGCGTGGGCGGCAGCGCTGACCTGATCGGCATGTCATAAGGCATGTTTGCCGAATCCGGAAACAGTCGCGTTCGGCCAATGATTTCGTGCTTCTGCGTACCGGCATCGCCGTTTTACCGCGTGGTGGGAATAACTTACTAGACGCTAGCGTCCTCTATCTTGTCGATGCATTCGGCCGGCGACAGACGGGAGGTCGCGATGCGCACAACCACAGTGGTGCCGGCCGTCGTCACCACCATCGACGATGACGGCGCGCAGCGAATTAGCGTCTTCGACGCGGACCGGGCAGAAGACTGCGGCGCGTTCCAACCGGTCTACCGTCCCTACTGGCTGATGTATGTCACCAAAACCATCGCCGAGGCCGTCGACCGATCACAGCCGACCCTCATCCCGCACCGCCTTCAGCTGGCCGCGCAACAAGATGCGCGCCAGTGGCTCGAACTCATCGCCGGCCTGTATCTGAAGGCGGCGAACCATGAACCCGCGTGACCTGAACCGCAAGCTGGCGGACGAGATCGAGCCCCACTGGTACCAGACCAACGCGAGCCTGAACCAGCCGCCGGTGAGGACTGCGAACCGGCCAGTGCGCGAGTACGTGACCAACGTCAGCTGGCGGGTGAGCGAGTGATGGGCGGTCGACCTACGTGGCGGCCTCAGCCGCTGAAAAGGCCGGTCGTGACGGCGCGGGCGGTTGCTGCGTTCGCGATCGTTTGCGCCGCCTGCCGCGGCGGTGTCGTCGGCGCCAAGTTCAGCGGCTCGCGCAGCGCGTACAGCTGGAAACGGTAGTGATGCACGCCGGTGCCGGCCGGTGGGCATGGGCCGAAATACTCTGCCTTCCCGGCGGTATTCTGGCTGACCGTCGCTCCCTGAGGTAGTGGGCCTTCGCCGAGTTCAGTAGTTGCGGGCGGGATGCCGATGACCACCCAATGGACGTAGAGCCCCCGGGGAGCGTCAGGGTCATCGACCACCAGAGCCAACGACTGGGTGCCACTCGGTATGTTCTGCCAGCGCAGCGGCGGAGGCACGTTGCGGCCCTTACAGGTGTACTCGGTCGGGATCGGCGTGTTGTCGGCGAACGCGGGGCTGGTCACGGCGAACTTCCCCGGCGCGGCGGGCGGTGGTGATGCCGTGGTCGTCGCGGCCGCTGTGGTGGTAGAAGCAGGTTTCTGTCCCGGGTTCTTGGCGCCACCACACCCGGGGAGGGTAAGAAGGAGCAGCGCCAGAGCGGCCAACGCCAGTCTCATGGGCGTGTGTATACCGCTCATCGGGCTCGGCGTAAAGAGGTGGACTATCGGGACTGTCACAGTTTGGCGGACTGCCTCGTCTGACGGCTATGACACACAGACCACGTATCCAGCCGCTGCCCCCCATGCGGGCAAACCTGCTGACCCGCGTCTTATACCGAGTCGCCAAGCGACGCTTCGGCGAAGTCCCTGAGCCGTTCGCCGTCGCGGCGCATCACCCGCGGCTGCTCGTCGCCAACGCCGTCCACGAGACCATGCTGCAGTCAGCGTCACGCACCCTGCCTCCCAGTGTGCGTGAGCTTGCCGTGTTTTGGGCCGCGCGCACCATCGGCTGCTCATGGTGTGTTGACTTCGGGTCGATGCTGCAGCGCCTGCAAGGACTCGACGTGCAGCGGCTCGAAGACATCGACAACTACGCCACCTCGCCGCGCTATAGCGACGACGAACGTGCCGCCATTGCTTACGCCGACGCGATGACCACCGATCCGCATTCGGTCACCGACGAGCGAGTCAACGATTTGCAGCGCCGGTTCGGCGACGCCGGCGTGATCGAGCTGACTTACCAAATCGGGGTGGAGAACATGCGCGCGCGGATGTATGCCGCGCTGGGCATCACCGAGCAGGGCTTCAATTCGGGTGGAGCCTGCCGAGTCCCGTGGGCTAATGAGGACCGAGTCGTACCCTGAACAAGGACCTGCAAAGACCGGGAGTGAGCATGGCCGGTGACGCCGCCAAGAAAGTGAGCGTGTTGTTATTCCGGGGAATGGACAAGATGCGCCATAGCGGCGCCTTCGACGTCGGCGCCGTGGTTCCGGAAGCCAAGGACTTCACCGGTTTCGGCAAGACGCGTCAGATCCTGTTGGTGACGTTCAAGCGTTCGGGAGAAGGTATGCCGACGCCGATCAATTATGGTGTCGCCGACGGAAAGATCTACGTTCGCACGGACGCCTCTACCGGGAAGGTTAAGCGCCTGCGCAACAACCCGCGTGTCGTAGTGGCGCCAAGTACTTTTCGTGGAAAACCCAAAGGACCAGCGGTAGCCGGAGTTGCCCGGGTTCTGCCCGAGTCTGAGCATGCGCATGCGGACGAAGTGATCGCAGCCAACTGGAGCATGCCCATGACCGTGCTCGAGCGCAGTCTCGACAAAGGCGGCGCAGCGTTCGGTATAGCGACGGCCTACATCGAGATCACACCCGCACCCGAGCCGTGATCACTAGCCAGCCCTATCCGGCTTCAGCGGAGAGCCGGTGAACTTGTCCGGATTGGCGATATCCCAAAGGGCGCAGACCTTTCCGTCGCACACGGTCAGCGCGAGGATACGCGGCAACATCTCCCGATAGTCGTCGCCGCCCGGGCTGCCCGACGTGTAGATTCCCAGCTCGCCATTGACCAATGCCAGCTGATTCGACGTGAAGAACGCCGGGCCGTAACGCCGGGCCAGGCCGAACATGAACCGGGCCACCTTGTCCGGTCCATGGATGACCTGAGCCGCCGTGGGCGCCTTGCCATTCGCATCGCCGGTAAAGGTCACGTCGGGATGCAGTAACGCCACCACGGCGTCGAGATCACCGGCGGCCATGGCCGCGATCAGCCGGCCGATCACCTCGTCGTGACCAGGATCCGGTTTCGGCGGCGGCTCGGCAGCGACGGCCTTGCGCGCCCGCGACGCCAACTGGCGGGCGGCAGGCTCGGTGGTGCCCAGCACGTCGGCCACATCGGCGAATGGCAGCGCGAACCCGTCGTGCAAAACGAACGCAACCCGCTGATCCGGGCTGAGTCGCTCCAGCACGACCATCGCCGCAAACCGGGCATCCTCATGGGCCACCACCACCGACAATGGGTCGTTCCCGTCGAACCCGGTCACCACCGGTTCCGGCAACCACTGACCCACATAGCTTTCCCGGCGATGTGCTGCTGACCGCAACCGGTCCAGCCCGAGCCGGCTCACCACCGTCGTTAACCACGCCCGCAGATCCGCGATCTGGTCGCGTCCCTTGGCGGCCTCCCAGCGCAGCCACGCATCCTGCACGATGTCCTCGGCATCGGCCACTGTGCCGGTCAGCCGATAGGCCACCGCAAGCAGGTGCGGGCGCAACGTCTCGAACTCTTCGAGCTGCTCCGTCGAGACCATGGCCCAAGTCTAGGAAGGCCCGCATCGGCCAGGGTTACGCTCGCGGACACGATGACAGAACATCTGTGGCTGCATTTCGCCCGGCACGGTGCGGGTATCACGCCGCCGATCATCACTCGCGGCGACGGCGTGACGATTTGGGATGATCGCGGCAAAAGCTACCTCGATGGGCTGTCGGGGCTGTTCGTGGTGCAGGTCGGGCACGGGCGGGCTGAACTCGCCGAGGCCGCCGCCCGACAGGCCCGCACGCTGGCCTACTTCCCGCTGTGGTCGTATGCCACTCCCACTGCGATCGAGTTGGCCGAGCGTCTTGCCCACTACGCGCCGGGTGATCTGAACCGGGTGTTCTTCACGACCGGCGGCGGCGAGGCCGTCGAAACCGCGTGGAAGCTTGCCAAGCAGTACTTCAAACTCACCGGCAAACCCGGTAAGTACAAAGTAGTTTCGCGGGCCGTCGCCTACCACGGCACTCCGCAGGGCGCGCTGGCGATCACCGGTGTGCCGGCGCAAAAGGCGCCGTTCGAGCCGCTGACGCCGGGCAGCATCCGGGTCCCCAACACGAACTTCTACCGGGCACCTGAACCGTTCCGCACCGACGTCAAGGCCTTCGGTCAGTGGGCCGCCGAGCGGATCGGTGAGGCGATCGAGTTCGAAGGGCCCGACACCGTCGCCGCGGTATTCCTCGAACCGGTGCAGAACGCCGGCGGCAGCATCCCGCCGCCGCCCGGCT
>JAFAQO010000074.1 GCA_019246375.1 Mycobacterium sp.
GCGATCTCTTCCTGGGTCAAATCGTGAGTGACTCGCATCGCGCCGCCTTCCTGGGTGCCGAACCGCTGGGCCAGCTGTAGCAGCTGCTTGGCGACCCGACCGGGGACGTCGGTGAAGATGAGATCGGCGAGGTTGTTGTTTGTGCGGCGCAGCCGGCGGGCAAGCACCCGCAGCAGTTGCTCGGCAATTTCCGGCCGATCGGCGATCCACGCCCGAAGCGCATCACGGTCCATCGACACCGCCCGCACCTCGGTGATGGTGGTCGCACTCGAGGTCCGCGGTCCCGGGTCGAAGATCGACAGCTCTCCGAACATGTCCGACGGACCCATAATTGTCAGGAGGTTCTCGCGGCCATCCGGCGAGCGCCGGCCAATTTTGACCTTTCCGGACATGATGATGTAGAGCCGATCGCCCGGCTCCCCTTCCGCGAAGACCGTGTATCCGCGTGGGAAGTCGACGGGCTGCAGTTGCTTGGTCAGCGCGGCGACGGCGCTCGGTTCAACCCCCTGGAAGATTCCGGCCCTCGCCAGGATCTCGTCCACGTTGCCCCTTAAGCTGTTCTCAATCCTTGATAAGCGCAGGTCCATTGCCCGGATCGAGTGCCCGGCTCGCCCCGCAGGCGGGCTACTCGGGTGGCCCACCAACTTCTGGGTTGATGAGCTGAGTCTAAGGTAAGCCGTTAACCCGACGTGCCAACGCTACACACGATCGATACGCCAAGAAGCCGTAAACTGCGGATTCGCTCGGGAATGCTGACGCCGCCCGCTCCGCACGCCGGGTTGAACGGTGCCGGCAAAGGCAACTTGGAGAAACGGGTCCGCCTGATGGTCGGCGCTGTTGGGTTTCCGTGCAGGAGCATCGACGATCCGCCCCGTACGCCCGCGATGCATATGGTCCAGGGCTTCCGGCATCCCTGATTGCGCCAGCGTGCGCACGTCGGCGGCGTGAGCCTGCTCAAGGAATTGCGTGATATCGGTTGGCGTGACGGTGTCGCGGACCAACGCCGTTTCGAGCCGGCCCAGCCCGAAAGTCGCGAGCATCAGCAATGCCGGGACCAGGGCCACGAGCAACCACGACACAAGCAGCAAGTAAACACGCCGAAGGTCTCAGCGGGATTACGAATCAGTACGCTGTCGAGGGTGACAGCGGGTAAGGCTTCCGGGCGCTCTGCGCCAACACCTGTGGCGCCCGGCACGGCCTTGGCCCGGCGCTGGTCCTCGGAAACCCGCATCGGCTTGGTACGACGGGCTCGCCGCATGAATCGTGCCCTGTCCCAAGCGTTTCCACACGTCTACTGCGAGCTTGATTTCACCAACCCACTTGAACTCACAGTGGCCACGATCCTGTCGGCGCAGAGCACCGACAAGCGCGTGAACCTCACGACACCAGCGTTGTTCGCCCGCTACCAGACGGCGCTGGACTACGCACAAGCGGACCGCGAAGAACTTGAAAGCATCATTCGTCCGACGGGCTTCTACCGCAATAAGGCCACCTCGCTGATCCGCCTTGGGCAAGTTCTGGTCGAGCGGTTCGACGGCGAGGTGCCGGGCACCATGGAAGATCTGGTATCGCTGCCGGGAGTCGGTCGCAAGACCGCCAACGTCATCCTCGGAAACGCATTCGGTATCCCAGGAATCACCGTCGACACCCACTTCAAGCGGCTGGTGAAGCGGTGGCGCTGGACCGCCGAGGAGGATCCGGACAAGATCGAGCACGCGGTCGGAGAACTGATCGAACGCAGCGAGTGGACCCTGCTCAGTCACCGGGTGATCTTCCACGGCCGTCGCGTATGCCACTCGCGCAAGCCGGCCTGCGGGGTGTGCGTACTGGCCAAGGACTGTCCGTCGTTCGGGACCGGCCCTACCGAACCGCTGATCGCCGCCGCCTTGGTCCAAGGCCCGGAAACCGAGCACCTGCTGGCACTAGCCGGGCTCTAGACCCGCACCATGGGCCCGACATGATTGCGCTGAGTCATTCGACGACCCGCTGGACAGCGGCGGTCCTATTGGTGGTTGCAATCCTGATCGGGGCGCTGCTGCTCGAGCTACACCACAGCTCCTCGGCCGGCGATGGCGCGACGCCAGCCACGCCCGGCATCAGCGCTGACCGGGAGCACCGCGACGCCGACACCCCCGCCGCGCTGGCCGGCCCGCGCCACCGGGCTAACCTGCCGCCCTGTCCGACCGGTGCCCTCAATCCCAGCCCGGCCGCGCTGCGGGGCGCCCTGCATGGTGTCACGGTGGAATGCGCTGCCGACGGCTCGGTCGTCGAGGTCGCACGCGCGCTGGGCGGACATCCGGTGGTGCTCAACCTGTGGGCGTACTGGTGCGAACCGTGCACCGCCGAGTTGCCTGCGATGGCCGAATATCAACGACGCGTCGGCTCGGATGTGATGGTGGTGACCGTGCATCAGGACGAGAACGAGACGGCCGGATTGTTGCGGCTGGCAGATCTGGGTGTCCGGTTGCCGACTCTGCAGGACGGCCGTCGTCGGGTCGCAGTGGCGCTGCGGGTTCCCAACGCGATACCCGCCACAGTGGTGTTGCGGTCGGACGGTAGCGTTGCGCAGACCCTGCCGCGGCCTTTCGCCAACGCCGACGAGATTTCCGCTGCGGTCGGGAACCCGGCGCGATGAGCGGGCAGTCGAGGCCGGGCCGTTGGATTCAAGGAGGCGCCGTTGAGCGCGGCAGTGTCGCTGACGCCTGACGTCGGCCCGAGCTGGCTGCGTCCGCTGGTCGACAACATCGGTCGGGTGCCGGCCGCCTTCCGGCGCCGGGTGCCGGCCGACGTGCTGGCGATGGTGACCGCCGCCAAGGCGACAGCGGCTCTGCGCGGCGACGGACGGGACGCGGCGGTGCTGGTGCTGTTCTCCGGTCCGGAGTCGGGACCGACCGACGGAGGTGTCCCCGACGACGCCGACCTGCTGCTGACTGTGCGGGCCTCGACGTTGCGCCACCATGCGGGGCAGGCGGCATTCCCCGGCGGGGCAACCGAGCCCGACGACGACGGGCCGGTAGCCACCGCGCTGCGGGAGGCGCGTGAAGAGACCGGCATCGACACCAGCCGGCTTCATCCTCTGGCCACCATGGAGCGAACTTTCATCGCACCGTCGGGTTTTCACGTCGTCCCGGTGTTGGCGTTCTCGGCTGATCCCGGCCCGGTCGCCGTCGTCAACGAGGCCGAAACCGCAATCGTGGCTCGCGTTCCGGTGCGTGCCTTCATCAACCCGGCTAACCGGCTGATGGTGTTCCGCCGCAGTTTCGCCCACCGCTTCGCCGGACCGGCGTTTCTGTTGAACGAGATGCTGGTGTGGGGATTCACTGGCCAGGTGATTTCGGCGATGCTGGACGTGGCGGGCTGGGCTCAGCCCTGGGACACTACCGACGTGCGTGAGCTGGACGAGGCAATGGCGCTGGTTGGCGACGACGATGATGAAGGCAGCACTCCCCGATGAGTTCGTCACAGTGGCTGGATATCGCGGTACTGGCCATCGCTTTCGTCGCAGCGATCTCGGGTTGGCGTTCGGGCGCGTTGGGCTCGCTGCTGTCCTTCGTCGGTGTGCTGCTCGGTGCGGTCGCCGGAGTGCTGCTGGCCCCGCATCTCGTCGCCCACATCAGTGCTCCGCGCGCCAAGCTGTTCGCCGCGCTGTTTTTGATCCTGGCGCTGGTAGTCGTCGGTGAGGTCGCCGGTGTAGTGCTGGGGCGGGCGGTGCGCAGCGCGATCCGCAGCCCCTCGATCCGATTCTTCGACTCGGT
>JAFAQO010000090.1 GCA_019246375.1 Mycobacterium sp.
CGCTTATGACGCTGTCGCAGCCGGCCATACCGGTCTGCCGTGGCCTGATCTCGACGACAACGGGGCCATGTCGTTGTTGCAGACGTTGCGCACTGCGGCCGGGCGGGTGGCGTTGACCGCGCCCGTGATCCATACCGTTTTGCCGGCGCCCGGCGATGTCCGCGGGCTGGCCGCCGGCACTCAATTCGAGCGTGACGCACTGACCGCCGGTGAGGCACTGATCCTCACCAGTCCGGACATTCCGGCCAAGGCCGTTGGCCTGGTGCCCGAATTCGACTGCGACGACTCCGATGACCGGAGCATGCCCGAAGTCTGTGCGCTGTCGTGGACGGTGTACGCATTGCCCGGCGCACCGGTTCTCGACCACCACGAGCTGGGGGAGGCCGAATATGCGCTGCGGTCAGCGGTGCGCTCGGCGGCCGACGCGCTCACCGCTGTCGGGCTCGGGTCAACCGGCCCCGACGTTGAAAATCCGCGCGGGCTCGTCGAGCAGTTGCTGGAAACAGCGCGCCAGCACCGGATTCCCGAGCATGCCCCGCCGCGGGCAGTGCGGGTGCTGGAAAATGCAGCGCACGTCGACGCGATCATGACAGTCAGCGCCGGGCTCAGTCGGATCGCGACCCAGTCGTCGCTGCAAGCCGAACTCGCCGGCGACGCGCTTCGGCAGTTAGCCCCCGTGGTCCGCTCGGCCCGGATGGCCGCGGTCACCGCGATTCTGCGATCCGCGTGGCGGGGCTAACCGCAGGCTGATCTTCGGCAACACAATGCGGCGGCCGACACGGCGCGCCGTTGACGCTCGCACCGCAACCTGGCACTGGGTCGGGGCCGGTGACCCGAGTCGGCTCCCTGCCATCGATCAGTTCGTGGATGAGTGCCACCGCCAGCCGGGCGAATCGCCGATCGGCGTTGGGTGTGTCGGCGCGGGCGAAAGCGACACCGGCGGTTTTGGCCTGTAGACGCAACTCGTGGTCGAGGTCCCACACCACCTCAATGTGGTCCGCCACGAATCCGATCGGGCAAATCACGACGGCCTTGGTGCCGGTGTCGGCCAGAGTCGTGAGATGGTCGGCGACATCGGGTTTCAGCCAAGGAACGTGGGGCGGCCCCGATCGCGACTGCCACACCAGGTCATAGTCCGAGTGCCCGGTGACCCCGGCGACCAGCCTTGCGGCGTAAGCGACTTGCCGGCTGTAGAGACGCGGACCGCAGCGTTGGTCGGCGGCTTCCGGGATGGAGTGAGCGGTGAAGACCAGCCTGGCATCACCGCGAAGCTCGGCGGGCAAGGCTCGGAAAGCGGCGGCGACAGCGTCGGCGAACATCTCGACGAACAGCGGATGATCGAAGTAAGGCCGCAATTTGACCAACTCCGGCGCGTCCGCACCGGCCAACTGACGAGTCCGGGCGATGTCTTCGACATACTGCGTGCAGCTGGAGTAGCCGCTCCACGCCGATGTGGTGAACACCGCTGCCCGGCGAATGCCGTTGTCGCGCATGGTTGCGACCGCCCCGTCGACGTAGGGTTCCCAATTGCGGTTGCCGAAATACACCGGCAGGTTCAAGCCGGTGTCGGCGAGTTCGGCGCGCAGTTCGGCGATCAACGCGCGATTGATCCCGTTGATCGGCGACACTCCGCCGAAATGCAGGTAGTGTTCGGCGACCTCGTCGAGGCGTCCCGGTGGCACGCCGCGCCCCCGGGTGACGTTTTCCAGAAAGGGCCGCACCTGTTCGGGTCCTTCCGGCCCGCCGAAGGACAGCAACAGGACGGCGTCGAATCGCATCAGAGCAATTGGGTGTGGGCCCCGCCGTCGGCGTAGATGATGTCACCCGTGGTGGCCGGCAACCAGTCCGACAGCACCGCACACACCGTCTTGGCAACCGGCGTGGCATCTTTCATGTCCCAGCCTATAGGTGCGCGCTGATCCCAACCTTGTTCGAGCAACTGCATCTGCCCGCTGGCCTCCTCGCCCAGTGCGCCGCCGACGATCGCGCTCATCGCCAGCGTCCGAATCGGCCCGGCCGCAACGAGGTTGGACCGCACACCGTACGGGCCGGCCTCACGCGCGACAAACCGGTTCACCGACTCGAGCGCACTCTTGGCCACTGTCATCCAGTTGTAGGCCGGCATCGCGCGGGTCGGGTCGAAATCCATGCCCACGATTGCGCCACCGCGATTCATGATCGGCAGCAGCGCCTTGGCCAGTGATGCGTAGGAATACGCCGAGATATGAATGCCTTTGGCGACATCCGCGTAAGGCGCGTCGAAGAACGGGTTTATGCCCATCCCGCTGGGTGGCATGTAGCCGATTGAGTGCACTACACCGTCCAGCTTGTTTTCCTCGCCGATCACCTCGATGACCCGCTCGGCCAGCGTGTCGAGGTGTTTGTCGTTCTGCACGTCGAGTTCGAGCAGCGGGGCTTTCTCCGGCAGCCGGTCGATGATGCGCTGGATCAGCCGCAGCCGGTCGAATCCGGTGAGCACCAGCTGGGCGCCCTGCTCCTGGGCCACCCGCGCAATGTGAAACGCGATCGACGAGTCGGTGATGATCCCGCTGACCAGGATCCGTTTGCCTTCGAGCAGTCCTGTCATATCCATCCTTCTCAGGGCGAAGTCGCTGAGCAGCAGTGGTTTAGTGGCCCATGCCGAGTCCGCCGTCGACGGGAATCACCGCGCCCGAAATGTAGCCGGCGTCTTCCGACGCCAGGAAGCTGATCACACCGGCGACCTCCTCCGGCCGGCCGATGCGGCCTAACGGAATCGCTTGCAGCGCGGTTTCCTGATACTTGGGATCCATCGCGCGCACCATGTCGGTGTCGATGAGGCCGGGCGCCACCACGTTGGCGGTGATCGACCGTGTTCCGAGCTCGCGGGTCAGCGAGCGGGCCATCCCCACCAGCCCCGCCTTTGATGCCGCGTAGTTCGACTGACCGGGAAGGCCGGTGAGCCCGACGACCGATCCCATGAAGATGTAGCGGCCGAACCGCTTCTTCACCATGTTGCGCGACGCCCGCTTGGCCACCCGGAACACACCGGTCAGGTTCGCGTCGATGACCTTGTAGAACTGCTCCTCGGTCATCCGCATGATCAGCATGTCGGAGTTGAAGCCGGCGTTGGCCACCAGCACCTCCACGGGGCCCTGGCGCTCCTCGACGGCGGTGAAGGCCGCGTCGACGGCGTCGTAGTTGGTGACGTCGCACTCCACACCGAACAGTCCCTCGGGGGCAGCGGATGACCGGTGGGTCACCGCCACCTTGTGCCCGTCGGCGGCCAGCCGGCGTGCCACCGCCAGCCCGATCCCCCGGTTTCCGCCGGTGACCAGCACTGATCTGGCCACAAAAGGTGGTCTGCCGGCTTCCGGGGCGCTGGCAGTATCGACGGGATTCTCGGCGGCTTTGTCGGTGGCAACGTCAGTCACCCCGTCAACTTATCGCCTTAACCGGGCACCGCCGAAATCGGCTGACTTTTGTTCGCGAGCGTAAGGCCACGGTGTGATCGCCCAGCTTTTTCCGCAGTGGCGTGACGCTCGGCGCCATAGATTAAGTGGGCAGCCGCCGGTTGATGAGCAGCGCCGCCAGCGCGGCCAACGCCAGCACCAGGGCACCCAGCCGCAGCCAGCCGACGCTGGCATCGCCCCTGATCGTCTCGTAGCCGATCTGCTGCTGCAGGCTCGAGTAAACGTCCTTCAGTTGCTGTAAATT
>JAFAQO010000098.1 GCA_019246375.1 Mycobacterium sp.
CACTGCTACCAGCGCCGACCCGGTGATGATTGCGACGAAGGCGGAGTAGAGGTGGATCCAGCCGCGGAACCGCGGCTTGACACCGGTGATCCCCTCGACAAGGTGCTCGCCGAGTTCCGCAACAGCACTGGCCGGCGCGGGCAACACCGGCTGCGGGGCTGTGTTGGCCTCGCCGCTCATATCCCTTCCCCCTGGCTCCTGTCAGATCGCAGCGACGTCTACAACCCACGGTAGCGGCGGACCGGTGAACGCCTGTTCCGACTCGCTGTGAGGTTTTTAGGAATCTGGGTGGTCACAGTAGGCTGAGTGTCCGTGGAGATTATTCCCGCGCGACTCAAGGAGCCGCTGTATCGCGTCTACGAGATGCGGCTGCGCCAAGGTCTGGCAGCGTCGAAACCCGAGCTGCCGCGCCATATTGCGGTGCTGTGCGACGGGAACCGGCGCTGGGCGCGTAGCGCGGGATATGACGATGTCAGCTACGGCTACCGGATGGGCGCAGCCAAGATCGCCGAGATGCTGCGCTGGTGCCAAGACGCCGGCATCGAGATGGCCACGGTCTATTTGCTGTCCACCGAAAACCTGCAGCGCGATCCCAGCGAACTGGCCGCGTTGATCGAAATCATCACTGACGTCGTCGAGGAGATCTGCGCGCCGGTCAACCGCTGGAGTGTGCGCACGGTAGGGGATCTCGAGCTGATCGGTGAGGAACCTGCTCGGCGGCTGCGTGACGCTGTCAAGTCCACCAGCAGCAACGGCGGCTTTCACGTCAATGTCGCGGTTGCTTACGGCGGCCGCCAGGAGATCGTCGACGCCGTCCGCGCGCTGCTGAGCAAGGAAGTTGCAAACGGAGCTTCCGCCGAGGAGCTTGTCGAGGCTGTCACCGCCGACGCCATCTCGAAAAACCTATATACCTCTGGGCAGCCCGACCCGGATCTGGTCATCCGGACTTCGGGGGAGCAGCGGCTGTCCGGTTTCCTGCTGTGGCAAAGCGCCTACTCAGAGATGTGGTTCACCGAGGCGCACTGGCCGGCATTTCGCCGGGTTGATTTCCTCCGGGCACTGCGCGATTACAGCTTGCGGCACCGCCGTTACGGCATGTAGGTGCCACACTGAACCCATGGCTGCGCTGTCGGCAGTGGTGTTCACGCTGAGCTGGTGGCTGGGCCTGTACCTGCTGGCTCGTGATCCGCGCAAGCCCGTGCTGGTTTTGGCCTCGATCGGGCTATGCGGCTTCGCGAGCGTCGTGGCTTTGGACGCGGTGCGCCTCGTCGCGCGCGCTGAGCTACTCAGCCACCTTGAGATCTATTTGAGCGCCATCCCCGGCGTCGCCTGGTTCGCGGTACTGCTAGAGCTGTCCCGGCCGTGCGACAAGTGGCGGGTACGCACGGGCGAATTGCTGCTGGTCGCAGGTGTCGGCGCGCTGACCCTATTGGGCGCGGCGCTGGCCGGCTCTGTCGAGGGACCGCTGCGAGCGGGCCACATCCTGATGTTCGCCGTGATCTCGACGTCCACGCTGGGCGCTATGGTTGCGGCCTTGGTGCGGCCCGCCCAACCCGTCCCGGTCGCCGGAGTGGTGGTGGTGGCGACGTTGTTCTTCGCGCTCAGTAACGCTATCTTGATCATTCCGTTGGGACTGGTGCCCAGCTGGTTGGCCCTCGCGTCGACCGGTTGTGACGTGCTCCTGCTGGGTGTCGCGGTGGCCGTGTGGGACGCCTTCGACGAGGGTCAGGCGCTGCGCGCCGACATGCTGCGCTCCTTCGCCGGCAGCGTCGTGGTGGCAATGTTGTTCGGTTGCCAGGCGCTGATCGGTGTGGCGGTAACCCGGCAGGAAAGTCTCGCGCAGACCGCGCTGACAGTGCTGCTGTTCACCAGCGTGGCCGTTGCGGTCGCGGTCCAGGTGCTGGCCGACCCGCTGGCTGCGGTGCTGGACCGGCTGGCGTTTTCGCGGTCGCCGACCCTGCGCGCCGACCGGGCCGCGCTGCGGCGGACCGAGGCGGCATTGCCGCTGCGCTCGGCGCACCCACTCGACGAGGTCGACGACGACACCTTCGTCCGGTTGACGCGTCGGGCGCTTGGCCATTACGGCGACCTGTCGAAGCTGGTCGCCAGCCCGCTGACCGCGTTGCCGGTGATCGACAAGCGGCTGGCCGAGCGCGAGGCGCCCGACCAGCCGCTGGAGCGGGCCAACGAACTGAAAGCCTTGCTGGCCGAACGCATCGCGCGGCTCAAGCCGCGCGACGGCGGTGATTTCGGGACCACCGAGCAGTGGCGCTACTACAACGCGCTGTATTTCCCCTATGTCGTAGGCGTGCGGGCCTACGCGCAGAACGCTACCGCTGCCGGCCTGGACCCGACGGCCCGACAGGCCTGGCAATGGTTGGTCACCGAGGTGCCGCAGCGCTCCCTGCACAACTGGCAGAACGCCGCCGCCCGGCTGATCGCCTCCGATTTGCGCGGTCGGGTAGCGGTTCCCAGCGCGCCCGGCGACGATGCGGCCCGCGCAGCGGGGTGAGGAGGAGCCGGGCAATCGGACCCGAACCCTGGCGGGAATAGCCAGGTAATAAACACGGGTTGACCTGCGAATGGCAGTGCTTGGCAGTGTCATGTGTCGATCTGGCAGTGCCCAGACCGCAGGCTCAATTGTGTTCCCCCCGACCCACTTCAAGGAGTTTCGACATGACTGTCGTTTCTGGTCTGGCTACCCGGCCGCTGTCCGACTCGACCGATTCGCTGCTGCGCTTCGCCATGCGCGCCGACGCCACCTTCACCGGGTTGGTGGGGCTGGGTGTCGCCGCGGCTGCTGACCCCATCTCGTCGCTGACCGGGCTGACCTCGGCTCAGGAATACGGCCTCGGCGCCGGCTTCGTGCTCTATGGATTGGTGGTGTTCGTCCTGGCAGCGTTGCCGAACCTGCGTCGCGCCGGGATCGGCGTCGTCGTCGCCAACATCGTTTGCACGTTGGCCGCGGCGATGGTAGTAGCCGCCGATGCATTGCCGCTGACCGCGGTGGGGGTCGTGGCAACACTGGCGAGCGCCGTCTACACCGCATTCTTCGGCTTTGTGCAGTACCTCGGAGTGCGCCGACTGCGGGCGTGACTCCTTCCCGCCGGTGCGGGGCGCCACTGTCAGAGGTTGCGGTGCGCGGCCCCGCATCGGCTTACGCTACGGCTTAGGCGCCTGCTGGGCTCGGGCCAGCAGGCGTTTACCACCGGGCAGCACAGTAAGCGCCATTTGCGCGAGCACATCGCGACGCCGTTCGCGATCGGGTCGGGCGGTCTTTCCGCTCGTCAGGTCGTGGGTGCCGAAGAGTGCCCATGCCGCCGCGACGATCGCATCGGTGATCCCGCCACGTGCGCGGTGCGGATTGACGACGGCCAAACCGACCGCGGTAATCGAATGCACCGCGTCGACCCACACACCGGCAGCGATCACTTCGGGGCTCGGTCTGATGCCCGAAAACATCGCCTGCACGA
>JAFAQO010000443.1 GCA_019246375.1 Mycobacterium sp.
GCCACCAACTGCGGAATATGCGCATCCAACATACTCATAATGACTCCTTCCCAAAGTGATTCCTGTTCAATGTCATTGGCACCGCTTGCTCAGCTACGATCTCCCCCTCCCACCTCGTCGACCCGGTCGTGGTCCCACGTGCCCGGCACCATCGGCACCGTCGGCCCGCCGCCGAACCCGTCACCGGCCAACGTCGTCAACCCCACCACCTCGGCGACGGCCTCTTTGCGCGCGGTCCCGACAAATCCCAGCGATCGGACACCGGTGTCTGACGCGGTTGTCGCCGCGACGGGCTCCTCGGCCGGCGGCCCGCCCCACTCGGGGTCGACGTCGAAATTCATGTCGGCGAATTCGTCACCGTACGCACGTTGGGTCACCCGCCGGCGTCGCCGCGCCCGCGACCGGTCGCGCCTCGACAATCCCACCGCCGCAGCAGCAGCCGGAATCCGAGATGCCGGCGCCTTGGAACCGCCGCGGCCAGTGAGTGTGGGGCCGGGGCCGTCTTCGGCGTCCACACCGCCCATGAGGTACGCGAACACCGGCGCTGCCGGAGCAGCAACCGGTGCGGCACTGGCGCCCGTCGCCGCCGGCGCGGAGGCAGGCGCAGAGATCGGGGCGGGAGCCGCAACGGTGAGTGCTATTCCGGCAAGCGGGGACGCGGTGGGTTGCCTGGCGGCCGCGAGTGCTATCCCAGGTGTGCTTCCGGCTGCGGCCGGGATGTCGACGGCCGCCACCGGTGCGGCCAGCGATAGCAGGTAGTTGATGCCCAGGCCCAGAACAAGCGGCAGGGCCAGTGCAAGCATCGGCACGTAGGTGACTATGGGCGAGATCACCTCGTACGCCGCGAAGGCGCCGAGCAGGAACAGCATGGGTCCATAGGCGACTAGCGCCGCCAGTGGATTGGCCGCGAACAGACCGAGCACCTGCTGGATGGTCCCAAACGGGTTCTGCATGAAGTTAAGTAGTTGGGACCACACGTCGGACAGGTTCAGCGATGAGCCGGACTGCGTGGCTTGCGCCTGCGCGCCGGTCTGTGACGCGCTAGCCGCAGCGTTGCCGGCCTCACCGACACCGGGCGCCAACAGAATTGGCGCGGGGGTGGTCCGCGGCGCTGATGCCAGCGCGGTACCCGCGACGACCTGATAGGTGGCCATCGTAGTGGCGGCCTGAATCCACATCCGGACATAGTCGGCTTCATTCAGCGCGATCGGAATGGTATTGATCCCAAAGAAATTCGTCGCTACCAACACCGCGTGAATGGTGTGGTTGGCGGCCAACTCGGCCAGCGTCGGCATCGCCGCCAAGGCTGTGGTGTAGGCGGCGGCGCTGGCTTCGTGCTGCGCGGCCGCCCCAGCACTGTTGGCGCTGGCTTGCGTGAGCCATACCAGATACGGAGCATGTGCGGCCACATACTGCTCCGCGCTGAGGCCCTGCCATGACCCGGCCTGCACCGCGCCTAGCAATTCGCTGAGTTCTCCTGCTGCTGAGGCATATTCGGTACTCAACGTGGTCCACGCCCCGGCGGCGGCCAGCAACGCCCCAGTACCCGGACCGCTTGACAGCAATGCTGAATGCACTTCCGGCGGCGACGCCATCCAGATCGGCGCCGACATCATCAGCCGCCTGCGACCACGTACGACGATGCCGCGGCGGCATCACCGGTGGCATAACTGGTGCCTGATTCCCCCACGCCCACACCGGAGCGGCCCAGCTCTTCCACACCTTGGGCGGCTACTGCGGCATGCTCGCTGCCCTGGGCGCTGAATCCGGCTGCGGTCTGCAGTGATACCGGGTCAGCCGCCGGTGGCACGACCGCGGTGATCAACGGCGCGGCACCGGCATGCGCGGCCGCCAGCCGGGCGGTCAGCGCTTCCACCGCCGTGCTGGCGGCGGCCAAACCCTCAGGAACAACACGCAGCGTCATGGCAAATACTCCCTTCGATAAATCTCACCGACCGTCAACAGTCACACTTTCGTCGACAAGCGGATTGACCAACTGCACATAAGTCGGAATGTCGCTGTCGCCCAACAGAATTGCCCGGCCGGCAGGCAGCCGGCCGAACCGCTGACCACGTATCTTGCCGCCATCTTGCGGATTACCCGACAGCATCAACGTCGTCGCCTGCAAATCGTTGAGCCGCCGCAACAACGGACTGGTCATCAGCCCATGCGCCGACCCGCTGGCGCGTGCTGTCACAATCACCCGCAACCCCAGATCATTTGCCTGTGACAGCAATCCGATGAGGGGGCTCCAGGGCCGCTGCCCAACATACGGGCCTGCCATCGCGGGTGTATCCGGTATCTGGTCGACATCGTCGATGATCAGATAGTGGGTGTGGCCCTGATATGTCCACCTGGACAATTCGGACGCGTGCAGGCCAGCCGGCGGCCGTCGCGCTTCGATGATCGCCGACAGCCCGAGCATTGCGGGGATAACCCGGTCGACGTTAGCGGTGTATTCATTGTCGGGAAACAGCGGCTCGTCGACGAGGTGCAGCCGGCGGTCCAGCACGGTGAAGGCGACCTGGTCGGGAGTGGAGTGTTCGCGTACGGTGCGGATGATGTGACGCAGCAGCGTGGTTTTACCGGACTTACTGTCGCCGAACACCATCAGCAGC
>JAFAQO010000445.1 GCA_019246375.1 Mycobacterium sp.
ATCGAAGAATTCGCCACCCATACCGCCGACCGGCTATGGGACGAGAACCTGCACGATGGTCGGATCGAGTGGATGAGTGCGATGGCCAATCGGCTTCCGATGATGGTGGTCGCCCGGCTGCTGGGTCTGCCCGATGACGACGTCGACAAACTCATTCGGCTGGGCTACGCCACCACCACGCTGCTCGACGGGATCGTCACGCAGGCACAGCTCGACGCAGCCGGGAGTGCTGCCATGGAGCTCTCCGGCTACGTCTTAGAACATTTCGAAAAGGCAATAGAAGACGCGGAGCCCGGTCTGATCAGTGACCTGGCTGCACGCTATGCCTCCGGCGAGCTGGAGCAGATCGCGGCACTCGGCATGATGCTCACGCTGTTCAGCGCCGCCGGCGAGTCCACCGCCTCGCTGTTGGGCAGCGCCGCATGGATTCTCACGGATCGTCCCGAAATCCAACAGCAGGTGCGTCAGAATCCCGAATTGTTAGGCACTTTCATCGAAGAGGCGCTGCGCTTCGAGGCGCCGTTTCGTGGCCACTACCGACACGTGTGGCGCGACACCACACTCGGCGGAGTGGAGGTGCCCGCCAATGCTCATCTGCTGCTCATGTGGGGAGCAGCCAACCGCGATCCGGCCCACTTCAAGGCCCCGAACGAATTTCGACTCGACCGCAGCGGCGCCAAAGGCCACGTCACGTTCGGCAAAGGCGTGCACTTCTGCGTGGGAGCCGCACTGGCACGCCTGGAGGCCCGAGTCGTGTTAGGCAAGTTGCTGAAACGCACGACCTGGATCGAGGCCGCCGATGTCGGGGAATGGCTACCCAGCATCCTGGTGAGGCGGCTGGAGCGCCTGCATCTCGCCGTCCGGTAAGTAGGTGGACCGGGCAGTCGATCGCAATGCTCCGGCCGATCGCCCAGCAGACCAGCACGGAGTAGTTTCTAACGACCCTGCGGACCTCGCCACGCTCGACGGGCGGTTCACGCGGCTCCTGCTTTACACCCTGATGCGCCGAGGCGGCTGCACTCGCGGTTGCTGTATTGGGAACGGATTTGGGAACAGAACACGCTGGAACCGAGGCGAACAAGCGCGACAGGGTGAAACAGGCGGGACGAAATAACGACCATTGACCTGCAGCTATGAGACCGATCGCACCGCGGGAGACCGCGACCGGCTAGACATCCCAGGTTCTTAAGTGTCAAGCGGCGGCCATGCGGTGGGCCCAGGCGGTGTGTTCGTTGTAGGGCTGGTGGTTGCGTAGGCAGCCGTGCAGGATGCCGACGAGGCGGTTGGCTAGTGCGCGGAGGGCTTGGTGGTGGGTGTCGCCGGCGGCGCGGTGCTGGTCATAGAACGCGCGGGCGCCCGGGCTGATCCTTAGGCTGCTGAAAGCCCATTGGTCGATGGCGTCATAGATGCGGCGGTTGCGCACGTGGCGGGCCAGCACGGCGCGTTTCTTGCCCGACGCCACAGTCAGGGGTGAGGTTCCGGCATAGTTTCTGCGAGACTTGGCGTCGGTGTATCTGTTCGGGTCGTCCCCGAACTCACCGAGCACCCGGGCGCCGAGCACGACACCAAGTCCTGGCAGGGAGCGGTAGATGTCGGCGTCCGGGTGTGTCTCAAAATGCTCGGCCATGCTGGCCTCAAGCTCAGCGATCTGGCGGTTCAGTTCGGCGATGATGCCCACCGTGGCGCGGGTGGTGGCCCCGAACGCGGCGGCGACTGGGGCCGGTGCGGCCAGCTGCTCGGAACGCAGCGCGGCCCGTATTTGGCGAGCGCGCGCGGCGGTGTTGCGTTGGCGCCCACCGCGTTTGAGCGCCGACTGGATCGCCGGCAGGTCCAGGTGGGCGCCCTGCTCTGGCGTGGGCGCTCGCCCCAGTACCCCCAGCGCGTCGCCGTGGGCCAAGTCTTCGAAGGCCACCAGCGCGGCGGGGTAGTACTCGCGCAACGCTGAGCGCAGGGCGTTGGTGTGACGGGTGCGGGTCCAGATCAGGCTCTGATGGGCCCGGGCGAGTACCTTGATCGCCTCGGCCTGATTGCTGTCGCCGGCGACGCGGCGGTGGTTGTGCCGGTCGGTGCGCACCAGATCGGCCAGCAGCTTGGCGTCAGAAGCATCGGATTTGGCTCCCGAGACGTGGTGGCGGTCGCGGTAGCGGGCCACCGCTAACGGGTTGACCGCATACATCTGGTAGCCGGCGGCGATCAACGCCCCTACCCATAGGCCGCGGTCGGTTTCGATGCCAACCACCACCTGCTCGGGTTCCTCGGCATGACCGCCGATCAGCTCATGCAGCTGGCGGATGCCGACCAGCCCCTCCGGCAGCCGCCGCGACCCCAACCGCATACCGGACTCATCCATCAGATACACATCGTGATGGTCTTCCGCCCAGTCATCACCGACGAAGATCACCAATCACCGCCCTCCAAAATTTCGTGTCCAACAACCTGTTTCGAGCCGAGGACACCCGGCGGCGAGCTAATGGATCAGTGCTCGACCGGCACGACATCCCATCAGCGCTACAGGTGACCCACCAACCGGCCGGGGCACGATCTAACCGTAGGAATCGACCAAGCTCCTGCTCATAACGGTGCTCACCGGCCGGCGGCTCGGTATCAGCATCCCGCGGAATGGGTCACATCCCCTTCAACGGCGCGCTGATCGATTCCCATTAGCTCATAACTTAGAAGTCGCAGATCGTGCTCGTCGACCGCACGACCGACCGACCAGCAAATCGATTCCCCAACAAGGGCGTGGGTCGCCGTGACAAGGTGACGGCCGTGTCCGTGTCTCTCGGCGGCGGGCCCTTGCGGATCGTGGTAACGATGGAGGGACCCGGTCGGGTCCGGCGGCGGCGGTCCAACAAGGCGATAGATCAAACGTTGGGCTAGCTTGCTGGGGCT
>JAFAQO010000038.1 GCA_019246375.1 Mycobacterium sp.
TTGCGGCGGAAGCGTCCACCAGGCCGTCAGCAGTAGCAGGATGAACAGCCCGATGTGGAGAATGGCGACGCCAATTGTCAGGGTGACGACGGTCGCTGTGTTGTACAACACCGCGCGTTCACGTTCGCCGGCCGAAGGCGGCCGTTCCCATAATTTGTGGTTAAGGATGAGCCACGCGATCATCGCTGCACTCGCCAAGATCGTCGCCACGCTCAACCGCCAGGGGCCCATCGTGTCGGACAACTGCCAAATTGTCGGATATGCCAGGCTCACGGCTCCAGTGGCGAACGCCGCCATCAGCACCTTCGACAAACCAGCAGCCAATCGCCACGGACGGTTGGCGTAAACCATGCCCATCAGAAGGTGCAGACGTGACAGGGCGGTCGGCGCGACGTAGCGGACAACACCGTCCTCCTGCGTCCGCGTCAGCCGCTTCACGGATCGGTTTTGCTTGTCTGACTGGCACATCACCTCGGTCACGACTGTTTGCGCCAGCTTCCTCACCCGGCGATCGATAAACACACCGCCCGCTCCGGGGATGGAAATCAGTCCGAACCGGTTATTCAAGCTGATGTCAGCAATCACCGGTGTCGTCCCGAGACGTCGTGGTAGATCGGTCAGGTAGATAACGATGTCCTCGGGCTCGCCAGCCGGGTCGATGGTGTGTATCACCTCTAGGACCTCGGCATGCTCATCGACGGGATAGGAGTCGCGTCGCACAGACACGTCCCACTTGCCATCTGCGGCAGCAAAGTCCCTCAGCGCACTCGGGAGCGAATCAGAAAGGCGTTCGGCGATCGCCGCCGGAACACCGGGGTCGGCGATTAGCAAGATTGATGACGCGGCGCCTGGCATTGGTCCCCGGCATACCCGTAACCCACACGGCCAAACGTCCCTGGCGGCCATACTGAGTCCGGCACGACATTGAGAGTCCGCACGTCTGACATGATTCGCTTTCCTCGGCCCGTCATCCCGCTTGGCTGGCGGTCCAACACGGCTTTGTGCCGGGTGAGTGCGTCAGTCCGAGTCAGGTCACCGGTTCAGTATTGCCGAATGCTGGCTGGTCACCCGGGGCGACCGCCGCCGATCAGGTCCCGAAGTACTGGTGGATTTGGCGGATGGCCATAGATCCTTCGCCGACCGCGGACGCCACCCGTTTGACCGAGCCGCTACGCACGTCGCCCGCCGCGAACACGCCGGGTCGGCTGGTCTCCAGCATCATCGGCTGACGTTGCATCGGCCTCTGATTGCCGTCGGTGTCCGAGTACAGCGCGGCCGGGCCGGTCGGCACGTAGCCGTGATCGTCGAGCTCGATAGCGCCGGCGAGCCACGAGGTGTTGGGAACGGCGCCGATGAAAACGAACAGGGCGCGGGTCTGGATCGAATGACGCTCGCCGGTCCGTTTGTCCTCGGTAACCACGGCCGTGAGTGCACCATTTCCGTGCACCTGCCGGATCTCGGTACACGACCGCACGGTCACGCGGGGGTGCGGGCGGATCTGGTCGACGAGATATCGGGACATGCTCTTGTTCAGGTCGTCGCCGCGGATCACCACGTACACCCGGGAAACCCGCGCGGCGAGGAAGATCGCCGCCTGGCCCGCGGAGTTACCACCCCCGACGATGACGACCGGCCCGGTGCCGCACATCAACGCTTCTTGAAAGGTCGCGGCGTAGTACACGCCGTTGCCCTCCAACAGCTCGATTCCCGGGACGGCGAGCCTTCGATACCTGGCTCCTGTGGCCAGCACCACGGCCCTGGCCACCACCGATCCACCGTCCGTGAGCGTTACCCGGTGGTGTCCGCTGTCGGATTCCAGCCGGATAACCTCCGCGGAGACCATGATCCGCGCTCCGAACTTCCCGGCCTGCAGAACGGCCCGTTCGGCCAGGTCGGCGCCCGAGATTCCGCCCGGGAATCCGAGATAGTTCTCGATCCTCGACGACGTTCCGGCCTGCCCGCCGGTTGCGATTCGCTCCATGCCCGCCGTGGTCAGGCCGTCCGAAGCGCCATACACGGCCGCGCCCAGGCCGGCCGGACCAGTGCCCACCACAACGACGTCGGATTCGTCGGGCACTGTATCGGGCACCGGCAGCCCAACCCGGCGGGCCAGCTCGGTGTTTGTCGGGTTGCGCAGCACCTCACCGCCCCAGATCACCACCGGGGTGTCCTGGGGCGATACTCCGAACCGGTGCAGCAGCCGCTCGGCGTGCTTGTCGCGTTCCAAGTCGACCCACTTGTGCGGTAACCGGTTTCGCGCCGCGAATTCCCGCAGCCGCGCGGTATCGGGGTCATAACAGGAGCCGATGATTCGAAATCCGGATCCTTCCTGAATGAGCAGTGAGCGGCGTAACAGGTACGCGCGCAGGATGAGGTCACTGAGCACCGGATCGTGGGCGACCAGGGCCCGCACCCGCTCTGTCGGGACCACGAGCACTTCGCCGGGTTCCACCACTTCGGCTGTGTAGAACGCCGCTTGGCCTTCGAGGTCGCCCAGCTCCCCGAGAAACCGCCCCGGGCCGTGCACCCGGATCACGTGCCGATTGCCCGCCTGGTCCGTGTTGGTGACGGCGACTTTGCCGGACAGTATGACGAAGAAGTAGTCGGAGCGCTCACCCTCGCGGACAAGCGTTTCGCCGGTGTCGACGGCGCGCCGGGCGCCGCCTGCCTCGAGGGTGGTAATCTGATCGTCGGACAGTCGCGGGTACGCGCCGTATATGTCGGGGGTTTCTGCCAGCGGAGTCGATGCGCGCTGGTCGGCGGCGGCCTCAGACATAGTTTTCATCGACGTAGCACCAACGCCACATCGGTCCCGGTTCCATGGACTGCACGATCGGGTGGCCCACCGTGTGCGCATGCGCCCGGGCATGGCGCATCGGTGACGAGTCGCAGCAGCCGACATGCCCGCACGTCAGGCACAGCCGCAGGTGCACCCACGGTGTGCCGAGCCGCAAACATTCCTCACAGCCGTTCGTGCGCGGGCGCACCTGGCGAATCGCGGCCACGTGTGGATCGATATTCACAGAAGTCATGCGCGTGCCTCCTTCGCGTTGCCGGCCGACAGTGCCTGGTCAAGCCAATTGCGCAGCGCCGCAACGGGAGCGGCACCCGCTTGCCGCCCCAGTACTTGCCCGTGGTCAAGGAGCAGCAGTGTCGGCACCGCCTGCACCGCGAACCGTTGCGAAATCGCCGGCGCCTTGTCCACGTCGACCTTGACCAGTTTGAGTTGTCCGGCGCGTTCGGTGGCGAGCTGCTCCAGCGCCGGGCTCACCATGCGGCACGGTCCACACCAGGTCGCCCACAGGTCGACAAGCGTTGGAACCGAGGACTTTTCGGCAACGTCGAAGAAGTCCCCGTCGCCG
This sequence comes from Mycobacterium sp., assembly GCA_019246375.1. Taxonomy (GTDB): domain Bacteria; phylum Actinomycetota; class Actinomycetes; order Mycobacteriales; family Mycobacteriaceae; genus Mycobacterium. The sequence goes on from JAFAQO010000038.1 coordinate 3,363, forward strand.
GCCGCAGCGATCCACGGCAGCCACTGGTGACAGTTCGCGCACCGGGGCTTCCCCGCGGCCGCCGCGGGTATCCGGTTGCGTTTTCCGCAGTGCGGGCATGTCACGATGTCTGTTTCCATGGCGCCTCCTCCGTCAGGCCGCCAGGGCCGGTTCCGCATAGCCCACGGCGAGTTCGCCATTGTCCACGGTGACGCGAATCTTGCCACCGCCCGCGATGTCGCCGCGTAACAACGCCCGGCCGATCTTGGTCTCCACCTCGTGGGCGATGTAGCGGCGCAGCGGCCGCGCCCCGTACACCGGATCGTAGCCGTGTTCGGCGATCATCCGGCGCGCGTCCGGGGTGATGTCGAGCTCGATTTGCCTTTCCACCAACCGATCCCGCAGCTCGGCCAGCTGTAGCTCGACGATCCGTTCGAGCTGCGGCATCGACAGCGGAGTGAACAACACGATGTCGTCGACGCGGTTGAGGAACTCGGGCCGGAAGTGTCCGCGCAGCTCGGCCATCACCCGGTCGCGCGCGTCGGGCTTGATCTCGCCGTCCGCGGTGACGCCGTCGAGCAGGTAGTGCGATCCGATGTTGGAGGTCATGATGACCACCGTGTTGCGGAAGTCGACCTGACGTCCCTGCGCATCGGTGAGCCGGCCGTCGTCGAGCACCTGCAGCAGGGTGTTGAACACATCGGCGTGTGCCTTTTCGATCTCGTCGAGCAGCACCACCGAGTAGGGCTTGCGACGCACCGCTTCGGTGAGCTGGCCGCCCTCCTCGTAGCCAACATATCCCGGTGGCGCACCAACCAACCGGCTCACCGTGTGCCGCTCCTGGTACTCGCTCATGTCAAGCCGGACCATGTTGTCCTCGCTGTCGAACAACGCGGCGGCCAGCGTCTTCGCGAGCTCGGTCTTACCGACCCCGGTGGGTCCGAGGAAGATGAACGAGCCGATCGGGCGGCGCGGATCCCGGATTCCGGAGCGGGCCCGAATCACCGCATCGGCGACCAGCTGGACCGCCACGTCCTGACCGATCACCCGCTCGTGCAATATTTCGTCGAGCCGCAGCAGCTTTTCCCGTTCGCCCTCCTGCAACCGCGCGACCGGTATTCCGGTCCATGCGGCCACGATTTCGGCGATCTCGTCCTCAGTGACGACCTCGCGCAGCAACGGCTTTTCGCCCTGCTTGGATGTCAGCTGTTCCTCGGCAGCTTGCAGTTTGCGT
>JAFAQO010000039.1 GCA_019246375.1 Mycobacterium sp.
TATCTCGCGAAGCGGTTGGCAATCGCCGCGAATCGCTGAAAAATGTTGTCACACCAGATGAACCACTCACAGCGTCTCCGCCGCGACGCGTGCTGAGCCAAACAAAGTCGCCAGGGTTCGAGGAAGGACACCAAGGTGTCCAAGAAGTGGAGCTAAGGGGATTCGAACCCCTGACCTACTCGATGCGAACGAGTCGCGCTACCAACTGCGCCATAGCCCCTGGTCGCTAGCAGGCTACCAGTCGCGGCCCACGCAACCGCAACCGAAGCGACGTACCCTTTACTGGCCGGCTGCCCGGGGCAAGTCGTAGTGGTGCACGACCGGCGCGTAGTCGAGATTTTCGAAGACCGGATCCTCGTCGTCGATTTCCAGTACCACCGCGCCCGGCCGCCTAAGCCGCGCAGGCGTGACCTCGAATTCGCGGTCGTGGGCGTTCTCCACGCCGAGCCGGGAACGCGCCATCCGTTCCGCCCGACGACGGCGCACTCTTTGTTCGATCCGGGTCTGCCGGCGCAGGTATCCCAGATAGAACAGCGTCACTGCGGCCATGCCACCACAAATCCACCACATGACCGGCGTCAATAAGAACGCGACCGCCGCCGAGACCGCCAAACTCAGCACCATCGTCACTACCGCGCGCTTGCGGAACCGGTACTTGCGGGCGCCGACCACGGCGGCGGTCCGCGAATCGTATCGCTGGCGTCGCGGTATCACAGGAATAGCCGTTGTCGTCGCGCAGTCGCCTTCCAGCTCCAAACCCGAGGTGTCCTCGACGTATTCGTATTCGTCGGCTTCGTATTTGTCGGTGTCGGCGGCACTGCCGTAATCGGTCCAGGGTCCCGCTTCGCCCTCGTTGAATTCGGCTTCCGGGTCGCCGGCGTTGGTTTTATCCTCGGCGACGGACTCAGCCTCGACCACGGCGACGGCGGCATCCGCCACCTCTGCACCGCCTACGACCGGAACGGGCACGCCGTCGACCACTTGCACTTCAACCTGGTCCGACTCGGTGATCTCGACCTTGGCGGCCACCGCGACCGTCATCACCGCCGAGCGCGTCTGCGCCGCATCGCCCACATCATCGTCATCGAGGTCATCTTCAGGATCGTCATACTGGTCCTCTTCGGGCTGCCAGTCGGGATCGCTGCGATGCCCCGCTGCGGGTTTCGTGCGTCTGAGCAGGCGGGATCCGGCGGCGCTGTTGAGCACGCGCGTCGCCAATGCCACATCGCTGGTGCGACGCACCGCATCACGCTTGCTGGTCAACATCGGAACCAGCACGAACAGCCAGAGCACTACAAGTGAGATCCACAGCAGTGATTGCGGGATGCTTGGCATGGTGTACTGCTCCTTCCCCAGCCAGGCTTGGTGGGCCGGCGCAACCGACGTGCGCTGATGGACAATTACACACCTGTAATTTGCTGATTACAAGCACCGCTTGCCACATGTGTCACATCAGCAACAGACGCGGCCGTGTCTGCATCGTGGACGGACTATGCCCAGCTGGCATGCCCGTCGCGCACGAGAGCCGACGTCACCGACCCGTAGACCTCTTCCATGGTGAGCGCCACCAAGAGGTGGTCGCGCCAGGCGCCGTCGACCTCGAGGTAGCGCCGCAGTAGCCCCTCTTCACGGAAGCCGACCTTTGCCAAAACCGCGCGGCTGGCCGCATTCTCCGGACGCACGGTGGCCTCCACCCGATGCAGCATGACCGGGCCGAAGCAATGGTCGAGGCCCAACGCCAATGCTCCGGTGGCCACCCCGCCCCCGGTCACCGAGCTGGAAACCCAGTATCCGATCCAAGCTGATCGCAACGCCCCGTGAGTGACGTTGCCGATGGTCAGCTGACCACAGAACTGCCCATCGAGCTCCATCGCGTATGGCAGCATACGACCCTTACGAGCTTCCGAGCGAAGGCTCGAACACATCGCCGGCCACGACGAAACCGTATGGCGCACAGCCCAATCCACCCCCGCGCTGGGCTCCCACGGCTCCAGATGTTTGCGGTCGGCCAATCGGATCCGGCTCCACTGTGCGGCGTCGCGCATGCGCACGGGACGCAACCGGATCACCCCCGCCGACACGCGCAAGGGTCCCACAGCCTGCGGCCACCCGGGATGTTGAGGGCTGGAGCGCCAGAAGTTCACAAGAGTGTGCCGCCCGAGTTGCTCAGCCCCGCTGAGCCAGGAACGCGACATCGACGATTTCGCCGGTGCGAATCTGCTCGGCCTCACTGGAAACCACCACCAGGCAGTTTGCCTCGGCCAGCGTGGCAAGCAGGTGCGACGAAGCCCCCGGGGCTCCTCCCAATGCCTGCACCAGGTATTCGCCGGTATCCTGGTCGCGCATCAGCTGACCGCGTAGATAACCTTTGCGGCCGGCCACTGAGCTGATCGGCGACAGCGTCCGCGCTTGCACCACCCGGCGCATCGGCTGCCGCTTACCCAGCGACAGTCGGATCAGGGGCCGGACCATCACTTCGAACACCACCAGCGCGCTGACAGGATTGGCCGGCAGCAGAAACGTCGGCACGCCCTCGCGACCCAGCTGTCCGAAACCCTGGATGGATCCCGGGTGCATCGCGATGCGGGTGACCTCCATCTCGCCAAGCTCCGACAGCGCTGAACGTACCCCTTCGGCCGCGGCGCCCCCGACCGCGCCGGCGATGACCACGACCTCAGCTCGATTGATCTGGCCCGCCACGACATCGCGCAGTTGATCGGTGTCGTTGCTCACGATGCCGATGCGGTTGGCCTCAGCGCCCGCATCGCGGGCGGCTGCCGCCAGCGCGTAGGAGTTGACGTCGTATACCTGGCCATTGCCCG
>JAFAQO010000055.1 GCA_019246375.1 Mycobacterium sp.
GCAAGCGCGATGGATGGCATACGCACGCTATTCCCCCGTATTAGAGATGGAACGTCCGACTGGTTACTTCGCCCCCTGGGGCCGAATCCCCAGCGGTTACGCGCAAGTTAACAAATGATCGCCAGGAATGGTCGGGAATGACTCGAGTACCACTGCACGCGGTGCAGTGGTGTACGGGCCTCGCTACGGGTCGGCTGCCCTCGCCTGTCCTACGAACAGGCGCTGAACACCAGATGACATTCGCAGATAGACTTGTCGCACCCTAGGGGCGTTGCGGCCGCTCAGGTCCTAGCGTTGGTTTTGTGAGCGCCATCAATCCGGCCGTCCGGTATTGCGTGCCGGAGTTTTTGAAGTCGATCGATGGCATTAGGCTCGGCCAGCGAGAGCCCGAGTGGATCGTTGAACGGCGCCGAATGACGGCGATCAGTGTCAGGACGTTTCTCGTATACGGCGACCAGAACGAGCTCGACTTGGGCGACATGGCGATCTCTGAACTGGCCGCCGCGACCATCGGGCTGTGCGAAAAGCCCCAGGATCAAGCGGCTATCACCGCTTTCAGGGCGGCGCGACGCAGATACCGCGAGATTCAGGGGTCACTCGGCGGCTAGGGTTCCCTCAGCTGCATGCTGCTTGCACGAACTTACGTTTGTCTGGTCAGATGGTGCCCCCGACAGGATTCGAACCTGCGGCCTTCTGCTCCGGAGGCAGACGCTCTATCCCCTGAGCTACGGGGGCGCATCAGCACCATGCTGCGCCATCTGGCTCCGACAGCGTAACCCATCCCGGCAGCGCTCCGATGATCGTAACGGATTCGGGCCCTGACTACGACAGACCATAGGATGGACCTTCGTGACACCCGCTGACCTGGCCCAGCTGCTCAAGATCACCGCCGCCGCGGTGCTTGCTGAGCACGGTCTCGACACCGCTGCGCTGCCGGCGATGGTGACCGTCGAGCGGCCACGCAACCCCGAGCACGGCGACTACGCCAGCAACTTGGCGATGCAGCTCGGCAAAAAGGTCGGCACCAACCCGCGGGACCTGGCCGGATGGCTGGCCGACGCGCTGTCCAGGACCGACGGCATCGCCTCGGCGGAGGTGGCCGGACCGGGCTTTGTCAACATGCGTCTGGAGGCGTCAGCCCAGGGCGTCATCGTCAACAACGTCATCGACGCCGGCGAGAACTTCGGCCACTCCGACGCGATGGCCGGGCACAAGGTCAATCTGGAATTTGTCTCGGCGAATCCCACCGGACCCATTCACATCGGCGGCACTCGCTGGGCCGCCGTTGGCGACGCGTTGGGCCGGTTGCTGTCGACCCAGGGCGCCGACGTGGTGCGCGAGTACTACTTCAACGACCACGGCGCGCAGATCGACCGGTTCACCGACTCGCTGATCGCCGCGGCCAAGGGCGAGCCGACGCCACCAAACGGTTACGCGGGCAGCTATATCACCGACATCGCCGCGCAGGTGGTGCAGAAGGCGCCTGACGCGCTGTCCCTGCCCGAAGGCGACCGGAGAGAGACGTTCCGCGAAATCGGCGTTGATTTGATGTTCGCCCACATCAAGCAGTCCCTGCACGAGTTTCGCACCGACTTCGACGTCTACACTCACGAAGAGTCGATGCATACCAGCGGGCGTGTTGAGCAAGCCATCGCACGGCTACGCGCGCAGGGAAACATCTACGAAAAGGACGGCGCAACCTGGTTGCGCACCAGTGCGTTTGGTGACGACAAGGACCGTGTCGTCATCAAAAGCGACGGCCGGCCGGCTTATATCGCCGGTGATCTCGCCTACTACCTGGACAAGCGGCAACGCGGCTTCGATTTGTGTATCTACATGCTCGGCGCCGACCATCACGGCTACATCGCACGGCTCAAGTTCGCCGCTGCCGCCTTCGGCGATAACCCGGCCACCGTCGAGGTGCTCTTGGGCCAGATGGTCAACCTCGTCCGCGATGGCCAGCCGGTGCGAATGAGCAAGCGGGCTGGTACTGTGATCACGCTCGACGACCTGGTCGAAGCGATTGGTGTCGACGCCGCGCGCTACAGTCTGATCCGCTCGTCGGTGGATACCCCGATCGACATCGATCTGGCGCTGTGGTCTTCGGCGTCCAACGAAAACCCGGTCTATTACGTCCAATACGCGCATGCCCGGCTCTCCGCGTTGGCTCGTAACGCCGCCGAACTCGGCCTGATTCCTGACACCGGCCACCTTGAGCTGCTCACGCACGATAAGGAAGGCACGCTGGTCCGCACGATCGGCGAGTTCCCGCGGGTGCTGAAATCTGCTGCGTCGCTGCGGGAACCGCACCGCGTGTGCCGCTACCTGGAGGACCTCGCCGGCGACTACCATCGGTTCTACGACTCGTGCCGCGTCTTGCCGCAAGGCGACGAGGAGCCCAACGAACTGCACACCGCCCGCCTGGCGCTGTGTCAAGCGACCCGCCAGGTGATCGCCAACGGGTTGGGCATCCTCGGAGTCACCGCGCCGGAGCGAATGTGAACGCCCACCCGGCCGGGCCCCGGCACGCCGAAGAGATCCATCACGCCGCCACCCCGCCGCGGCCCGAGAACACGGAGGAGCTCCTGAGTCTGGCGCCGAATGTCTGGCCGCGCAATACCGTTCGCGGCACCGACGGTGTGGTCGGCATTGCCGGTGTCGCGGTGACGTATCTGGCACACGAATACGGCACCCCGCTGTTCGTCGTCGACGAAGACGACTTCCGCTCCCGCTGCCGAGACATCGCGGGCGCATTCGGCGGCGGCGAAAACGTGCATTATGCCGCCAAAGCCTTCCTGTGCAGCGAGATCGCCCGGTGGATCGACCAGGAAGGGCTTTCACTGGATGTGTGCAGCGGCGGCGAGCTGGGCGTCGCGCTGCACGCAGGTTTTCCCGCTGAGCGGATTGCCTTTCACGGCAACAACAAATCCGTCGGCGAGCTGACCGCCGCCGTCAAGGCCGGAGTCGGCCACGTGGTGGTCGACTCGTTGACCGAGATTGAGCGCCTCGACGCCATAGCGGGCGAGGCGGGCATCGTCCAGGACGTGCTGATCCGCGTCACCGTCGGAGTCGAAGCGCACACACACGAATTCATCTCGACCGCACACGAAGACCAGAAGTTCGGGTTGTCGTTGTCCAGCGGGGCGGCGATGGCCGCCGTCCGGCGGGTATTCGCGACCGATCACCTGCGGTTAGTGGGCCTGCACAGCCATATCGGTTCGCAGATCTTCGATGTCGCCGGCTTCGAACTCGCCGCACACCGCGTCATCGGCCTTTTGCGTGACGTGGTGGCCGAGTTCGGCACTGACAAGACAGCGCAGATCTCGACCGTCGACCTCGGCGGCGGGATGGGTATTTCCTATCTCCCATTCGACGATCCGCCGCCGGTGCGCGATCTGGCAGCCAAGCTCAGCACCATAGTGCGCAATGAGTCCGCAGCGGTGGGTCTCCCCGCGCCGAGGCTGGTGGTCGAGCCGGGACGGGCCATCGCCGGGCCGGGCACCATTACGCTGTATGAGGTAGGCACGGTCAAGGATGTCGACGTGAGCGCCTCGGGACATCGCCTTTATGTCAGCGTCGACGGCGGCATGAGCGACAATATCCGCACTTCGCTCTACGGAGCGGAGTATGACGTTCGCCTCGTCTCAGGACGCAGCGATGCGATCCCGACGATTGCGCGTGTGGTCGGAAAGCATTGCGAGACGGGCGATATCGTCGTCCGCGACGCGTGGTTGCCGGCTGATCTAGAACCGGGCGACCTGGTTGCGGTGGCTGCGACCGGCGCCTACTGCTATTCGCTGTCGAGCCGATACAACTTGATAGGCCGTCCGGCTGTGGTAGCGGTGCGCGACGGGCATGCCCGCTTGATCCTGCGCCGCGAGACGGTTGACGATCTACTGAGTCTGGAAGTGAGGTGAGCTATGTTCGGTGACGAGAAGCCAGTCGGCGTAGCGGTACTCGGGTTGGGCAACGTCGGCAGCGAAGTCGTCCGTATCATCGAGGACAGCGCCGAGGACCTCGCGGCCCGAATCGGAGCCCCCTTGGCGCTGCGCGGCATCGGTGTTCGCCGGGTCGCCGCGGACCGTGGTGTTCCGGTCGACCTGCTCACCGATAACGTCGAAGAACTGGTCTCCCGCGAGGACGTCGACATCGTTGTCGAACTAATGGGGCCGGTCGAACCGGCGCGCAAGGCCATCCTGTCCGCGCTCGAACACGGCAAGTCCGTCGTCACCGCGAACAAGGCCTTGTTGTCGATTGCCACTGGGGAGCTGGCGCAGGCCGCTGAAGGTGCCCATGCCGACTTGTATTTCGAAGCGGCCGTCGCGGGCGCGATCCCGGTCATCCGTCCTCTGACCCAGTCGCTGGCCGGCGACACGGTGCTGCGGGTGGCCGGCATCGTCAATGGAACTACCAACTACATCCTGTCCGAGATGGCCAGCACTGGTGCGGATTACGGCCGTGCGCTCGCTGATGCGAGCGCACTCGGATATGCCGAGGCCGATCCGACGTCCGATGTCGAGGGTTACGACGCCGCGGCCAAAGCCGCGATCCTGGCATCGATCGCTTTTCACACTCGGGTGACGGCCGACGACGTTTACCGTGAGGGCATCACCAAGATCACCCCGGACGATTTCGATTCCGCGCGTGCCCTGAACTGCACCATCAAGTTGCTGTCCATCTGTGAACGCATCGTCACCGATGAAGGCCAGCAACGTGTGTCAGCACGCGTCTATCCAGCGCTGGTGCCCTTGTCGCATCCGCTGGCGGCGGTCAATGGTGCCTTCAACGCCGTAGTGGTCGAGGCCCAAGCCGCGGGGCGGCTAATGTTTTACGGCCAGGGAGCCGGCGGAGCGCCGACGGCCTCGGCAGTGACCGGCGACCTGGTGATGGCTGCCCGTAACCGGGTGCTGGGCAGCCGTGGACCGCGCGAGTCGAAGTACGCTCAGCTACCTGTCTCACCGATGGGCTTCATCCCGACCCGCTACTACGTCAGCATGCTCGTCGCTGACAAGCCGGGCGTATTGTCTTCAGTTGCTGCAGAATTCGCCAAACGGGAAGTAAGCATCGCCGAAGTCCGCCAGGAAGGCGTTGTGGACGAGGGCGGCGACCGGGTAGGGGCCCGCATCGTGGTGGTCACCCACCGGGCCACCGACGCGGCGCTGTCCGAGACCGTGGCTGCGCTGGCCGGTCTTGATGTGGTGCAAAGCGTGAACAGCGTGCTGCGACTGGAAGAAACCAGCCCATGAGCGCCACCAAGACCACTACGCATCAGCCCTGGCCGGGCGTAATCGCGGCCTACCGCGACCGATTGCCGGTCGGCGACGACTGGACTCCTGTGACACTGCTGGAAGGTGGCACCCCGTTAATTCACGCAGCCAGACTGTCCGAGCAGACCGGCTGCACGGTACATCTCAAAGTCGAAGGCCTCAATCCGACGGGCTCCTTCAAGGACCGCGGCATGACGATGGCGGTGACCGACGCAGTGGCGCGGGGGCAGCAAGCCGTGCTGTGCGCGTCGACCGGCAACACCTCAGCGTCGGCCGCGGCATACGCCGCGCGCGCCGGCATCACCTGCGCGGTGCTGATACCGCAAGGCAAGATCGCGATGGGCAAGCTGGCGCAGGCTGTCATGCACGGCGCCGAAATTATTCAGATCGACGGTAACTTCGACGACTGCCTGGAACTGGCCCGCAAGATGGCAGCAGACTTTCCGACAATCTCGCTGGTCAACTCGGTCAACCCGCTGCGCATCGAAGGGCAGAAGACAGCGGCATTCGAAGTCGTCGATGTTCTGGGGACCGCGCCCGACGTGCATGCGCTTCCCGTCGGTAACGCGGGCAACATCACCGCGTACTGGAAGGGCTACACCGAATACCACCGCGAAGGACTAACCGATAAGCTGCCGCGCATGCTGGGCACCCAGGCGGCGGGGGCAGCGCCTCTGGTGTCAGGACAACCGGTGAGCCAACCCGAGACCATCGCCACCGCCATCCGCATCGGCTCACCCGCGTCCTGGTCGTCGGCCGTCGCGGCCCAGCAGCAGTCCAACGGGCGCTTCCTGGCCGCGACCGACGACGAAATTCTTGAGGCGTACCACTTGGTGGCCGGCGCGGAAGGCGTCTTTATCGAGCCCGCATCGGCGGCCAGTGTCGCCGGTTTGCTGAAGGCCAGCGACGACGGCTGGGTGGCGCGCGGATCCACCGTGGTGTGTACGGTGACCGGCAATGGCCTCAAGGATCCGGACACCGCGCTGAAGGACATGCCGAGCGTGTCCCCGGTGCCGGTCGATCCGGTCGCCGTCGTCGCGAAGCTGGGACTGGCCTAGTGGCGATCGCAAGCGCGGCGGAGCCGGGCGCTGCGGGTCGCCGCTCATCGGGCCTAGTGGCGATCGCAAGCGCGGCGGAGCCGGGCGCTGCGGGTCGCCGCTCATCGGGCGTAATGAAGGGCTGTCAGTGACGCGGATGCTGCCCGACGGGCTGTTGGCGACCGCTGTCGTGGCGGCGTCAACCGCCAACCTCGGCCCGGGCTTCGACAGCATCGGCCTGGCGTTGAGTTTGTACGACGAGATCGTGGTAGAGACAACGGAATCCGGCCTAGTGGTCGAGGTCGAGGGCGAGGGCACCGGTGAGGTGTCGCTGGGCGCTGAGCATCTGGTGGTTCGTGCCATCCACCACGGGCTGCGGGCTGCCGGACTCGGGGTACCCGGTCTGGTGGTGCGATGCCTGAACGCAATCCCACACTCGCGCGGCCTCGGCTCGTCAGCTGCGGCAGTGGTGGGAGGGCTGGCAGCAGTCAATGGCCTTGTCGCACAGTCGGATTCCGCACCACTAAGCGAAGCCCAACTCATCCAGCTGTCCTCGGAATTTGAGGGACACCCCGACAACGCGGCAGCTTCAGTCCTGGGTGGTGCGGTGGTTTCGTGGATCGACCGCAGTTGTGGTCCGCCCCGCTATGCGGCGGTGCCGCTGCGGCTTCATCCTGACATCCACTTGTTTGCCGCGATTCCCGAAGAGCGTTCGTCGACGTCCGAGGCCAGGGTGCTGCTGCCGGCGCAGGTCAGCCACCAGGATGCGCGTTTCAACGTCAGCCGCGCGGCGCTGCTGGTGGTAGCACTGACCGAGCGGCCCGACCTGTTGCTGGCGGCCACCGAAGATGTGCTTCATCAGCCGCAGCGCGCCCACGCCATGCCGGCATCGGCGGAATACCTTAACCTGTTGCGGCGTTGCAAGGTCGCAGCAGTGCTTTCCGGGGCTGGACCCGCGGTGATCGCTTTGAGCACCGAGCCGGAACTGCCTTTGGAGGCCCTCGAGTACGGCGCCGCAAATGGGTTTACGGTCAACGAAATGACCGCGGGCGACGGAGTTCGCTGGAGTTCTGGGGTGGCAGTTGCCAGTTGATCCACAGCAGTGCGGGGGAGGGTTCCTTGCTTCCGGCACCGAAGCGCGTTATCCTCGGAGCCGTCCAGCAATCGCAGCATCTGCATTTGCATCAATACTGCATTGACACTAGGACAACACCAATTCTTCTCGTGGACGATGGTTCGCCTTCTATGCCGCCAATTCAGGCGATCACCGTTGCCGGGTTGATGGTGGAGAGCACTCGGCTATCTGGCTGAATGCAACGAACCCCTCGCGTGACGCAACCAGCGAGGGAAGAAAGGAAATCCGTGACTGAAACGGACCTCATCACGGCTGGTGACAGCACCGATGACAACAAGCTGTCGAATCCCGTGAGCGACACTCCGGCGTCCGCCGAATCCGGTGCAGAGACATCCGCGCCGTTGACCGCGCACGCTAAAACCGCGGTGGCGGACGGCTCACTGTCCACCATGGTGTTGCCCGAACTGCGGGCACTGGCCAATCGAGCCGGCGTCAAGGGCACATCAGGGATGCGCAAGAACGAGTTGATCGCCGCGATTCTGGAAAGGCGGAGCCCGGCCGCCAACGGCACGCCATCCAACCGCGTTGCTTCATCGGAAGCCGGCGGCAACCCCCGAAACACCAACCCCCAAGCCCCGGATGCTCATGTCGAAGCGCAGAGCGACTCAAGCTCCACTGACGCCTCGCGCCGAGAACGACGCGGCGCTTCTCGCCAAGCCGGATCACCAACCTCGACTGCCGTCGAGCAGGATCGGCCGCGGTCCGATCAACAGGAGACCAAGCCAGATCGGGCCGCACCTGAGAAGGGCAGCGACCAAGGCGGCGATCAGCAAGGTCCCGACGGCCAGCAAAGCCGCGATGACGAGGGTGAGGGGCGCCAAGGCCGCCGGGGACGGCGGTTCCGCGACCGCAGACGGCGTGGTGAGCGGTCGGGCGATGGTACTGAAGCCGAATTGCGTGAGGACGACGTCGTCCAGCCGGTGGCCGGCATTCTTGACGTCTTAGACAACTACGCGTTCGTGCGCACCTCGGGTTACCTGGCCGGTCCCAACGACGTCTATGTCTCGATGAACATGGTGCGAAAGAACGGCCTGCGCCGCGGCGATGCGGTGACCGGAGCGGTCCGGGTGCCCAGAGAGGGCGAACAACCAAACCAGCGGCAGAAGTTCAACCCACTGGTGCGTCTGGACAGCGTTAACGGCGCGCCGGTCGAAGAAGCCAAGAAGCGTCCGGAATTCGGCAAGCTGACGCCGCTGTACCCCAACCAGCGCCTTCGGCTCGAAACCGCCACCGAGCGGCTGACCACCCGGATTATCGACCTGATCATGCCGATCGGCAAGGGACAGCGCGCATTGATCGTGTCGCCGCCGAAGGCCGGCAAGACGACGATCCTGCAGGACACGGCCAATGCGATCACCAAAAACAACCCGGAATGCCATCTGATGGTCGTGCTCGTCGACGAGCGGCCAGAGGAGGTCACCGACATGCAGCGTTCGGTGAAGGGCGAGGTCATTGCCTCGACCTTCGACCGGCCGCCCTCGGACCACACGTCGGTCGCCGAGCTGGCAATCGAGCGCGCCAAGCGGCTCGTCGAGCAAGGCAAAGACGTCGTGGTGTTGCTCGACTCGATCACCCGGCTTGGACGCGCCTACAACAATGCGTCTCCTGCCTCGGGGCGCATCTTGTCCGGTGGTGTCGACTCCACGGCGCTGTACCCGCCGAAGCGCTTCCTTGGCGCGGCGCGCAACATCGAAGAGGGTGGATCGCTGACCATCATCGCGACCGCCATGGTCGAGACCGGGTCCACCGGCGACACCGTTATCTTCGAGGAATTCAAAGGCACCGGTAACGCCGAGCTCAAACTCGACCGCAAGATCGCCGAGCGGCGCGTCTTCCCCGCGGTCGACGTGAATCCCTCCGGAACCCGGAAAGACGAGCTGCTGCTGTCTCCCGACGAGTTCGCGATCGTCCACAAGCTGCGTCGGGTGCTGTCGGGCTTGGATTCCCACCAAGCCATCGACCTGCTGATCTCCCAGCTGCGCAAGACCAAGACCAACTACGAGTTCCTGGTGCAGGTATCCAAGACGACGCCGGGCATGGACACCGACTAACCGGTGAGCGGGCATGATCGTCCCGCCTAAAGTGTGAGCCGTGGCGGACACGGTTCAGCAGCTGCTTCGCGGGAGGATCGACGACGACGCGCCGGCAGTGAAGTACGGC
>JAFAQO010000475.1 GCA_019246375.1 Mycobacterium sp.
ACGCCGGCCAGCGTCTAATGCGGCTTCACGCGGGATCCGTACCGCTGAGCCTGTGGGTAATTGAAAGAGGGCCGTCTTCCAGCAACGGCAAAGGGCAGCAGTCAGTACCCGTCAGCAATGTCCGCTTGGGGCCGTGCAAGCCGGTACACGTCGACCAAGCGAACCAGATCAGTTGCAGTGACAATGCCTATGATGCGTCCTGCGTCGACCACCAGCGCCCGACTGGACCCATCGGTTGCCAGGCGTTCCAATAGTGTGGTCACCGGCTCGTTGGGCGTCGCAGTTGATACTTGATCCAACGGCATGGCGACCTCGCCCACCATGGTGCTGGAGCGGCGGCTCGGTGTGACCTCTCGCAACTGGGCCAGCGTGATCAGTCCCGAGATCGATCCGTTGCGATCCTGCACCGGATACGCCGAGTGCCGGTCACCGAGCAGGTAGCGCTCGATGAAATCCTGCACGGTGACCCAAGCCGGCGCTGTGTGCGGGTCGGCAGTCATTACGTCGGCGACACGAACACCAGCCAGTGCGCTCCTGGTGAGCACCCGCCCCTCATCGGTACGTGCGGCGGTGAACAGAAACCAGCCGATGAAAATCATCCACACGCCCGCAACCATGGCACCCGCCAGGAATTGCACCAGCCCCAACGAAATTAGGAATACTGCGACAGTGCGCCCGGCCCGTGCTGCACCTATGGCTGCGCGAGCGGCATCGCCATGACGGCGCCAAAGCCAGGCGCGCAGAACCTGGCCGCCGTCCAACGGTGCGCCGGGCAGCAGATTGAACAGGCCCAGGAGGAGGTTGACGGCCGCCAACCACCAGGCGACGGCGGTCACGATGTGCCCAATCCCGAGCCCCCTCGACGCCGCAGCGACACCGGCAAATATGGTTGCCAGCAGCAGGCTCGTCGCCGGGCCTGACACCGCGATGCGAAATGCTGTCCGCGGTGTCTTTGCTTCGCTGCCGAGACGTGTCACGCCTCCGAACAGCCACAGCGTTACGCCGAGCACCTTGACTCCGGCGCGGCGGGCAACAATCGCGTGCGCGAGCTCATGCGCCAACAGCGAGGCGAGCAACACCGTCGCGCCGCACGCACCGGCCAACCAGTAGTTTCGGACTGAGTAACCCGGTGCCGTACTGGGCAACGTAGAAGCCAGACTCCAGGTGAACAACCAAAGTATGACGAGCACGCTCCAGTTGACGCTTACCGGAAACCCCGCGATTCGTCCTATCGGGATGCCGCTGCCCATACTGGAACCTTCACATTCCGTGCTTCACAAGGCATCCGATGCAACCTTCACCGGCAGGGGTAGCACTGACGGCCATGATGTCGCGAGCGATAGTCATCGTTCTTCCGACGTAGTCTTTTAGATGTCCATGTCGAACCTACGATGCTGATCGGCTTACCTGTAGGGCCGTTGGTCCTCGCGCCAGCCGGTAATGGACCCCCTCGCCTCACCACGGGCGGGCAACGATCACGGGTGCGCGGCCCGCTTGCACCACTGCCGTGCTCACTGAGCCGAGCAGCATCCCCGGGAACCCGCCACGGCCACGGCTGCCGACGACGACAAGTTCGGCCCACTCGGCTTGGTCGATGAGATGGCGAGTGGGATGACCCGAAACAATACGGCGGTGCACGTTGACGTCGGGGTATCGTTCCTGCCAGCCCGCCAGGCGCTCGGCCAAGGCTGCCACTGCACCTGCTTGTTCAGCAGACCATTCCATGGTGCCGATGTCGAACACTTCGGCGTCGCTCCAGGCGTGCAACGCGACTAACTCCACGCCTCGGAAGGACGCCTCTTCGAAAGCAATCCGGGTGGCCAACTCCGAGGCCGGCGACCCGTCAATGCCGACCAACACCGGCAGGTGCGAGAGCTCCGAGTGAAGCAGAGCTTCGTCCGGGATCACCGCCACTGGGCAGTACGCATGGTGAACCAATCCGCTGCTTACCGATCCCGGCAGAAGCCGGTCTAACAAGCCCTCCACCCGGCAGCCCACCACCATCATCTGCGCATGTTTGGACAGGTCGACAAGCGTTGAAACGGTTGGGGCCAACAACACCTCGCTATTGATACGAGGGCGAGCTTCGCTTTCAAGGCTGTCTTCGATG
>JAFAQO010000079.1 GCA_019246375.1 Mycobacterium sp.
GGATGCGGCCCGGTGGCCGGCCGACCGGGCGAACCGCTGGTACCAAGCGCAGGGGTGGCTCGTCGGCGGAAACTACATCACCTCGACCGCCGTCAATCAGCTCGAAATGTTCCAGGCGGGCACCTACGACGCGCGGCGCATCGACGCCGAGCTGGGCGCGGCGCGGTCCGTCGGGTTCAACGCCGTGCGGGTCTTCCTGCACGATCAGCTCTGGGCCCAGGATCATCGCGGCTTCCAAGCACGTCTCGGGCAGTTTGTCGGCATCGCGGCGCGCCATCGCATCAAGCCGCTGTTTGTCTTGTTTGAATCGTGTTGGGACCCGTTTCCTAAACTCGGTCGCCAGCGCGCGCCCAAGGCTGGTGTCCACAACTCCGGTTGGGTGCAAAGCCCGGGCGCTGAACGTATCGATGACCTCGACTACCGTCGCACTCTGCGGGACTATGTCACCGGAGTGTTGAGGCAATTCCGCACCGATGATCGGGTTCTGGGTTGGGACTTGTGGAATGAACCCGACAATCCCTCGCGGATGTACGAACAGGTCGAAAGAAAAGACAAGCAGGAATGTGTCGCAAACATGCTTTCCCAGGTGTTCAGCTGGGCACGTTCCGTCGATGCTGTTCAACCACTTACGAGTGCCGTATGGGACGGCGAGTGGGCAGATCCACTGCAGCACAGCCTAATCAGTGATATTCAATTGGACAACTCAGACGTGATCACGTTCCACAACTACAGCAATCCAGCCAGCTTTGAGTCCCGGATCGGTGAGCTTGCCCCACTGGGGCGGCCGATCCTATGCACCGAGTACCTGGCTCGGACTTTGGGCAGCACCGTTGACGGAATTTTGCCAATAGCGAAGCGGTACAACGTTGGTGCACTCAATTGGGGTTTGGTCGCCGGAAAGACCCAGACCTACTTCCCCTGGGATTCCTGGGATCACCCCTACAAGTCGATGCCCGAAGTATGGTTTCACGACCTGCTACAGCCGGATGGCCGGCCCTATCAGGACACTGAAATTCAAACGATTCGGCTGACCAGTGAGGCGAAAAATTGCTAGCCTGCCGCGAACCGGTGACTGTTATGAGGCGACGTCTGTGTCCGGGGTAGCTACCGATGGACACCGCTATGCGCGTTTGGCTCTGGCACGGATGTTGCCGGCATTACCAGCGCTGCGCAGGTCGTCGACAAAGGACCGGTAGGCCTCCTCGCGCTGGTCGCTGCGATCACGCAGCACCGCCGACGGGTGAACGGTGGCCACCACCACGGGCTCTGGCTGAAGCTCGATGCCGATTCCCGTGGGCAGCTGCAGCTGTTCCCCGCGATGAGCGGAAACTCGAAAGGTGCTGCCCAGCAGCGATTGTGCGGCGGTCGCGCCCAGGCACACGATTACCTGAGGTTGCAGCGTCTCGATTTCCGCTAGCAGCCAGGGTTGGCACGCGACGACTTCCGTCCGGCTGGGCTTCTGGTGGATTCGCCGTTTGCCGTTCTTGCGGGTGAACTTGAAATGCTTGACGGCGTTGGTTTGATACGTCCGGTCGGGGTCGATGTTCGCTTCGTCGAGCGCACGCGCAAGCAGTCGCCCCGCCGGGCCCACGAACGGCAGACCCTCGATGTCCTCCCGGTCCCCCGGTTGCTCACCCACCAGCATGATCGGCGCGTCGGACGAGCCATGGCCGAAGACTGTTTGGGAGGCGTTCTCATACAGCGCACAGCCTCGACAACAGCTGGCCGCGGCTTCCAGCGAATCCAGGGCGCGATCCTCCGGAAGAAATTGCTCCGCACCGGGTGCCTTGGTGGTGACCATGGCCGCACACTCCCCACTCAGGCGGCGAATTGAGGCGCGATCTCCGACTCCCAGAAGTCGAAGAAGCGATCCTGCTCGGGGCCGATCTGCTGGATGTACACCTCGTCGTACCCCGCGTCGGCGAATTCCCGGATCCGGTCGATGTAGGGCTTGGCGTCCGGCCCGGTGGGCACCGCTTGCTCGACGGCAGACTCCGGAACCAGGCTCGATGCCTGCTCGAAATGCGCTGGGGTAGGCAGGATTTGGGCGAGCTCGCCCGGTAGATGCTCATTCGGCCAAAGCTTGTGGGCGGTACGCGCACCTTCTTCGATCGTCGCTGAGTGGCACACCTTGAAACCGGCTTGGCTGGGCTTGCCGGCTCCGCCGGCCTCACGGAATTCGGAGAGCAGTTCCGCCGACGGCGTGATGTTTTGGTAGCCGTCGCCGATCCGGCCTGCCAGCCGGGCGGCGTGCGGCCCGAATCCGGAGATGTAGATCGGGGCGGGACTGTCGGGCACTGTGTAGATGCGGGCATTCTCCACGGTGAAATAGCGCCCATGATGGTTGGTCTGCTTGCCGGAGAACAGCTTCCTGATCACGTCTACCGCTTCTTCGAGCATCTCTCGCCGGACCGCCGCAGGCGGCCAGTGCTGGCCGGTGATGTGTTCGTTCAACGCTTCTCCGGCGCCTAGCCCTAAGACGAACCGCCCTTCGAGTTGAGCCGCAGAGGTCGCTGCGGCCTGAGCAATCACTGCGGGATGAATCCGCATGATCGGGCAGGTGACCGCGGTAGTGATCGGCAGCGAACAAGCTTCGGACAATGCGCCGATGACCGACCACACGAACGGGCTGTGGCCTTGCTCGTCATTCCACGGATGGAAGTGGTCGGAGATCCAGAGCCGCTCGAAGCCGGCGGATTCGGCTCGAACGGCCTGGCGCACCAGCTCTTTGGGGTGAAATTCTTCGCAGGACAGGAAGTAACCCAGAGACGTCATGCCCCGGGCATACCCCTCAAACTGACCGTGAAACTTGGGCCCTGATCGCTCACCCTTTGCCGAGGATGGCGTCGCGAGCCCGATCCACCATCGCCGCGAACGGGCCGGCCATCAGATTACTCACCTGCGATTCCACTCCGGCGTGCGGCCTGGTCGGCGCGATCGCTTCGGCCAGCTTGGCAGCACGGCCCATCCGCTCAAGCTCTTTCTCCTCCAATTCGTCATGAAGCTTCGAGAACTCTTCTTTCTCCTCGTGCTCGGCGTGGTCGAGGACGGCATCGCGCAGCTTCTTCAGCTGATTCGTGAACTCGTCGGAGTCAACATCGAGGTTTTCCAATTCGCCGAGCACGGTCTTGGCTTCATGCTCCTCCTCCAGCCGCTTGCCGACCACCTTGTCACCGTCGGGAATCTTCCGTTTGGCCCGCGGATGCACGATCTCCTCCTCGGCGGTTTCGTGCACCGCGAGCAAGCGCCTCAGCTCGATGAAGGCCTTTTCCCGCTCTTTGCCGGAGCTGTCCAATGTCTCGGAGAACAGAGACTTGATCCGCTCGTGCTGGCCAACGAGGAAATCGACCACATCAGCGGGTGACTTGTCGGCATCGGCCATGGTCTCCTCCTTAAATAGTCGTGGACTGCAGCGCGCTGGGCTGAATGTCTGGATGCGCGCGGCGCGGCTGTCGGCTACCCGGAGCGCACAGCCGCCAAACGCCGCCGCAGGGGTGTAACCAGCCACCTGCCGGGGTACTGCACCGACGAAGTCACGACGAAAGGACGGCGAGCGAGCATGGCCAGCAAGACGGGCCGTCGGAAGTCGTCACTGCGGCACTGGTGTGTACCTGTCGTCGCCGGTGTTGTTGCGACCGCAGGCTGTTCGGCTCCAGGCGCATCGCCGGAGACAGCCCCCGAGGTCATGGTGAGGTCGGTCGGCGCGATACTGCATGAGCCGGTGTGGTCCTATGGCACGCACGCGCTCGTTGGGCTTACCGACGATAGTCGAATCGCCGAGATCACCGACCCGCTCAGCGCCGAACACGCCAGGACCCGGCTCTCGGCGCCGCTGCCGCTGGGGCGCAATCTGCAGATCAGCGCAAAAGACGATCGACACCTTTACGTGCCGCAGCCCGAGCGCGGCAAGGTTGCGGTGATCGACCTCGGCACCCTGCGCCAGGTTGACGAATTCGACGCCGGTCCAGCTCCCGCCTACCTCTCCGAAGACGCCGGCATGCGGATCCTGCTCGCACTGTCGGCGGACGGATTGTCGGTGACCCCGGTCGACCAGTACGGCTTCCGGAAGTTGCCGACGACCAAAATCAGCGGAGAACCGGCGGACACGATCGACGGCGCCAACCGCGGACGCGAGATCGACTACCACCTCTACGGGCCATCGGGAATCCGCTATTACAAAGGTCCGTCATCGCCGCCCGACGACCGCGGCTCGCTCGGCATGGACGTCGCGGTCTCGGCAGGTGACGGCGCCCAAGTGACGCGCAGCTATGTGGCAAGCCGTGACGACGACATGCTTTATGCCGTCGACTCACGGCGCGGCGGAAAAGGCCTAGAGGTGCTGGCCGCTACCCGACTGCCGTCGCCGATCCGGGAGATCGTCACCGACGACACCCGGATCTACGCCGCAACCGACCGGGAGGTGGTCGCGCTGGAGACAAACAGCTTCACCGGCTACCCGCATGAAACCATTCCGGTACTGCGAATCACCAAATATCGCGCCAGCCTTCCTGGCGAGGTCCAGTCGGCGGGGGTCTCGGGTATGGCCATCGGGCCGCACCGGGTATATCTCACATTGATGGGCACGCCTTATGTGGTCGGCGTCGCAAAACCGCACTTGTGATCTTGTGACAGATGAAGCACCGATGAACGCGGCACCGGAGGAGACGCCGGCGCCGGTCAACATCGACGACGACGTCGAGTGGCTCACCGAACAGATCGAGGCACTAAAGGAGCTCGGGCTGAAGAAAGAACTCGCTGAAGGCGAGAGCTACGACTTCAGCATCCGGTGGGGCACCGCTCTCGCCGGGCGGCTGCGGCGGCTGGTGCACTACAGTTCCCTGGGCCGGCTCGACGAAGCCGACGAACGCCGGTTTCAAGCGTTGTGCGACGAGCTGCGGGGGCTATCCAACCTGATCGATCGATTCGAACTCGCTCAGCCGGTGTTCACCGATTCGCCGCCGGCATCGGCGAAACGCCATCGGGGACCGAGGCGCGCCAAGTCGCGGCGCGGGCTTCTTGGCCGTCGCGGCTGAGGAAATCCTTCTCACTTAGCTTGATTCCGGTTCGCGGCTTCGGGCAATCCGGATTGCTGCACGTCAGCGCCACCATGTAGGCATCGTTGTCCTCGTCGAGAAACAGAAAACCGAGGTAAAGGGCATGGCCCACTTGGAAATCGGTGCCGCCGCAGGCCTCGCAGTGCCCGCCTTTGGCGGCGACCTGCTGGAGAACACAGTCCCGTTCAGCCGGGACGAGGCTGACCAGCTCGGGCCGAACCATCACGTCGGTCATCAGCGCCGCTCCTCCTCATCGCTACGCTCTGCATCGTCGCCGGCGCGGCTCATGTCAGATCTCCACGTCCTTGTCGTAGTGGATGTTGTCTTCTCGCCAACCGCCGAAACCCATGCCGATGCCGCGATGGTCGTCGACGAACTCGATCTGATTAATCCATTTGGCCATCTTGAACCCAACCTGAGTCTCTACCCGCAACCGCAACGGTGCGCCGTGCTTGATAGGCAACGGCTTGCCGTTCATTTCGTAGGCCAGGATGGTTTGCGGCTTGTAGGCAAGTTCCAGATCCATGACCTCGTAGAACTGACCCAACCCGTCTGAACTGGGTTCGTCCCGGCTGTTGTCCTGCATGGTCAGAAAGCAGATGTAGCGCGCCTGCGGCAGCGGCTTCACCAGCTCCACGAGGCTGCTCAAGTGGACGCCGCTCCATTGGCCGATGCTCGTCCAACCCTGAACGCAGTTGTGCAGCACCCGCTGCGTTTCCGGTTCGGTCAGCGCCCGCAACGCCGCCAGGTCCAACGTCACCGGCTTTTCCACCAGCCCACCGACCCGCAGCCGCCAGTCGACGAAGTTGTGCACCGCCATCACCTTGTACTCCGCAGAACACGGCGGCTTGCCGTTGACGCGATGTTCCCTGGACAATTTCGCTACCGGGTAATTCTGCCGAGAGTCCAACGGGCGTAGCAGGATAAGTTTGGCCCGGGTGTTGACGGCGCCGAGTATCCGGTGAACCTGATCAGGCCGGCGAAGGCTCCACACCGTCGCCGCGATGTGGACGGCGACAATTGCGCCGATGATCACGAAGGACCAGAACGTTGCCCAGTTGATGTTGCGAACGGCGCCGAAGATCATCGTGGCGTTGAGCTGACCCCAGCTCCAGAAGAAGACCATCGACAGATGGATCACGATGAAGACGAGGAACGCGACCAGGCCCAGGAAATGCAGGCTGCGCGCCCACTGCCGGCCACCCCACATTTGGACGTACCACGGGAAGCGCGCCTCGACCGCCGGAGACTGAGCGGCGCCGGTGAGGATCTGGAACGGCGCGAGCAGGAAAATAACGCCCGCGTACGTCAGCTTCTGGACCGCGTCCAACGGTTCGCCAGGCAGCAGCGGCGGAAGGTTGAACGTCATATAGGTGACGATGTCGTCCCAGGCCTCGGGAAAAATCGACCACGAATAGGGCCAGTACCGGTGCCATTGACCGGTCGCAAACAGAAGGATGTAGTAAGACAACCCGACCAGAATCCACCCGATCACCGCGAAGAAATGCCAGTGCCGGCCCATCCCCAGTTTCTTGTGGCCGGGCAAGGCGACGATCGAGCTGTATGACTCTTCCTCGTCGAGGGTGTCGTACAACTTATCGGTCGGCATCTCCTTGGTGGTGAAGCGCGCCCATTCCGTCCCGGGTTTGCTGTCCTCGTGCCAGTACAACTTCGGATGGGTTCCGAGGATCTCGATGCCGCTGCGGATGATCAGCGTCAGGAATAGCACGTTGAGCCAATGGTCGATTCGCAGCCACACCGGATAGTCGAGCGTCAACATGTCTTCGCTGTCCCCGTTCAGTCTTGCCAGCCCTGCCGTTGCGGATACGCCACGTTGATGCCTAAAAGCACAGACACATGCAGTGCGACGAAGGCTCCGGCAAAGGCGAGCGCGAATGTCCCCGGCGCGAAGTCCCACCGTCCGGTCACCGCGACCAGCCCGGGCAGACTCACCGCCCGGCTGACTAGATAAATGCCGAGAAATACCACGGAGAGCAAGTCGCCGAAAAACCAAATCAGCTGGGGCACACGCGGATTGCGACCGAACCACATGCCGCCCGCGACCATCAAGCAGCAGGCGATCAGTACAGCGGAGTAGAGCTTGAAGTACACGGGTAGCCCCGGCTCGCTGGCCACCACGTAGACATGCGCCGCGACGATGCCTATCAGTAACAGTCCCCCCAGCATGGTCACCGTGCGGGGCAGGTCGAAGGCGACATATCCCTTGAGGCGGAGCCATTCATACAGCCGGCTGCGCCTCCACAGATCGACGAGCACGTTGTCGACAGGGGCCACTGCGGCCGCGTACCCCGCGGCGTTGGGCGGCAAACCAGCTGAGCGGGGCTCGCGGCGGTCGGAACGACTGAAGGAACTCGCGCCGCAAACGCTGATGAACTAGCCCACTCCCGTACCAATGCCAACGTCTGAACTGCACGCGCCGGCGAGGCGATGCGCCGTCTCGAACAACAGCGCATGCACGAAAGCCTGCGGCAAATTGCCGCGGAGCTGACGCTGCCCGATATCAAATTCCTCGGTGAACAGCCCGGGCGGACCGCAGGCAGTGCGGTTGCGCTCGAACCAACGGACGGCCGCGAGATCGTTTCCGTGTTGATGATCGGCCAACGCCATCATGAAGCCGCACAACAGGAATGCGCCTTCGGCCCGGCCGAGCGGCAGCTCGTCGGGCCGAAATCGATACACGAAGCCGTCGCGGCCAAGATCGGTTCGCACCGCCTCGAGTGTGGCGATGCTGCGGGGATCGTTGGCCGGAATCGCCCCACGGATCGATGGCAACAGCAACGCCGCGTCGATGCGCGAATCATCAGGCGCCCGTTGCCATCTCCCGTCGGGATGCAAGCAGTCCGAATCGGTGTCGGTGACCAGCAGATCGGCCAGCCGCTGCCACTCGGCACCTTGCTGCACCGGCGCCTCTTCGCCGATGCGGCGTAGTCCCGCCGCGCAAATAAGCCGGGAGTGCGCCCAACGCCGGTCGTCCAGTTCCCAGATGCCGGCGTCGGGCTCGCGCCACCGGTCTTGGATCGCCTGCACCAAAGTCTCCGCGGCACGCCAGTGCATACTGTCGAGGCGGTCGAGCCGCGCCGCGGACGCCAGCAGCAGCAGGGCTTCGCCGAACGCGTCGAGCTGAAATTGATCGGTCACCCAATTGCCGGCCTTGGCCGCGGCACCGGGATAACCCGGAAGATCGAGGTCCTCTTCGCGAGGCACGAAGTCGCCGGTAACACAATAGGCCGGCTTGAGGTTCGGACCGTCGTCAAGGACGCGCTCGCTGACGAACCGCACCGCGTCGTCGAGCAGCGGATATTCGCCGGCTGCCGCGACGGCTTGGCCCGTGTAGCACTGGTCGCGGATCCAGCAGTACCGGTAGTCGTAGTTACGGCCTTGTTCGGCGCGTTCCGGCAGCGACATCGTCGCCGCGGCGACCATTCCCCCGCCGCCGCTCGTCAAGCCGCGTAGTACCGCGTACGCAGACCGCACATCAACGTCTGCCA
>JAFAQO010000094.1 GCA_019246375.1 Mycobacterium sp.
GGGAATATGCGGATTCTTACCCATGGCAGGAATTAATCCATTCACAGAAAGATATCGTCATGACAATCGGAATTGCTGGCAAACGGGTCTTGGTGACCGGAGGCAGCCGCGGGATCGGCGCGGCGATCGTCCGCCGCCTCGCCGCCGAGGGGGCAACGGTGGCCCTCAACTACCACCGCGATGCGACCAGCGCTGAAGCTTTGGCCGCCGAACATTGCGGCGCGAATCGGGTGATTGCGCTTCAGGCCGACGTCACCGACCCGACCGCCTGCCGTGAGCTGGTTAGACGAGTTGTCGACGAATTGGGCGGATTGGATATCGCGATCAGTAACGCCGGTGTGGAGTACTTCGCAGCCCTCGCCGACATCACGGTCGACGACTACGAGCGGGTGTTCGACACCAATGTGCGCGCGCAGCTATTCATCGCCCAGGCCAGCGCCGCGGTGATGGGCGACGGGGGACGGATCGTTCTCACGTCCTCGGTCAGCGCACGAATGGCCGTCTACCACCACAGCCTCTACGCCGCGAGCAAAGCCGCGGTCTCGGCCCTGGTGAGAAATCTGGCACCCGAATTGGCCGAGCGCGGAATCACCATCAACGCCATCGCTCCCGGCGGCACCCAAACCGATATGGCCACCGAACACGGTATGAAGTACATCCACCCCGCGCTGCGCGACCTGCCCCCCGAACGGGTGCTCGGCCTGGGCAATGCATTGGGCCGATTGGCAACGCCCGACGAAGTCGCAGCGGCGATCGCGTTCCTCGTTTCAGCCGACGCCTCATTCGTCACCGGTTCCACTCTGGCCGTCGACGGAGGATGGCTATGACCACAGACGCGGTATCGGATTTTGCCCAGTTTCAGTCAAGGACGAGTACGCGGCTGCAGCCGGACAGATTTCAGGGCTCAACTGCGCGCAGCCGACTGCGAAACATCTAAGTCGTAAGGCCCGAGAATCAATGGTGCTACGCGCATCGCGAATTTACGTGCTATTGCCCCGCGCGGACGAAGCAGGCGTCAGCCGAGACCGTCGCAACTTCGCCGATCATGCCGGCCCGATTCCAGTCCACACCGAACTGGGCCCGATCGATCTGGGTTTTCGCCACTATCCGGACGGAGCCATCACCGAGCACGTTGATCGTGACGGGCAACGGTACAGGCGCGGTGAAGCCCTTGATGTTGAAGTTTGCCCGTAGCTCGGCGCCGTTGCCGGTGGTCGGCTGCACCGCGGTGACAACCACGCTGATTTCAGGGAAGCGATCAGCATCGAAGAAGTCGGCCGAGCACAGATGCTTGTCACGTCGGCGAATGCCCGTGTGCAACGACGCTACCTGGATGTCGAGGCGGCCGAAGACAGCGCCCTTTCCGGTGACCTGGCCGTCACCGCTCACGTCGGTGAACTTGCCCTTGACGTTCACCAGGCCCCACATGTTTTTGACCTTGAAACTAACGGTCGACCGGTCCGGCGCGAGATTCCAAACGCCGGCGGTGTCGGGATCGCTCAGCAGTGTTTCCACGGTCGTCATCAGCGCCTCCATCGGTCGCCGGGCCTAGCTCAGCAGCGGAGCTAGTTCGGCTGGGTCGAAGTACTCGTCGATACGGCTGATCAGGGCGTTCGCACTCAACTTAATCACGATGCAAACGCGCATGGCGATGGATCCGCCATTGCGGCCGGTCGCGTGCAAGATGTGCTGTTGGACGAAACCGTTACTGAACAGCTGACGGTCGAGGATCTGGTAGCGGCGTTCGGTGGTGGCGTTGATGAACCAATTCAGAACCCGCAGCGCCCGGGTTTTGTCGTCGTCGCGGTGCGCGCCGCTCCGCCACACCGCGACGTCGTCGTTGAAAATCCGGTTGAGCAGCGCGACGTCGCTGTGCTCGATTGCCGTGAACAGGCGATCGGCCACGTCGATGAGGACGTCTCGACTATGGCCGGCGTCCGTAGCGGGCATGTCGTGCCTTTCTCCGCTGCTATTCGTGCTGGTATCCGGGGTGCGCGACCTCAAGACGATGGCTCACCAGAACACGCAGACAAGACATGACGCCGCCGGGGCGGTCGTCCAGGTCACCGCGGCGCACCGCCGCGGCCAGCTGCGCTTCGTCAGCGAACCCCAGTTGGGTCAGCGCAGTGGCGACGTCGTCGGCCGAGTCGACGAGTAACTCGCGCTCGACGATGCGCAGTGCGTTAGCCGCCACCCGGGCATGGAAGTTCACCTGACCGGAGGTGGACTCCCGGACGTTCGTCTCGACGAACTCGGCGACCGCCTCAACGAGTTCAGCCGCGGTCGGGCGGCCATAGAGACTGGTCACCCCGACCCGGCGCGCATCGTCGCCGGGCGGGGCTGCTACCCGGCGCGCATCGACGCCGGGCGGGGGTGACGCGTCGAGCTGGTTGAGCAGATCCCACTCGGTCTCGCAGACCCGGCGGCCGATCGCCGCCAACTCCACCGACCGAGTTTGCCCGCTCAGATGTCGCTGCGCCTGGTAGCGGCAGATCACCCC
>JAFAQO010000533.1 GCA_019246375.1 Mycobacterium sp.
TGGAAGCTAGTGGGCCTGGACCAGCGATTCGATATCGCCGACCGGATCGAGAAACGCAACGGTCGCCCGCCGCGCGAGCGCGTGGTGCAGGACATCGAGGTGCCGATCGGACGAACTTGCGAATTTTTGGAATGGTTTCTCGACACCATCCCGATCACACCGATTTGGTTGTGCCCGTTGCGTTTGCGTGATCACGAGGGCTGGCCGTTGTATCCGATTTGTCCGGGCCAGACCTATGTCAACGTCGGGTTTTGGTCGTCGGTGCCGGTCGGCTCCACCGAGGGTGCGACGAACCGGTTGATCGAGGCCAAGGTCGGTGCGCTCGACGGGCACAAGTCGCTGTATTCCGAGGCTTATTACACGCGTGAGGAATTCGACGATCTCTACGGTGGCGAGGCTTACAACACCGTGAAGAAAACTTATGACCCGGATTCGCGTCTCCTCGACCTCTACGCTAAGGCGGTGCAACGACGATGACGACGACCAAGGAACACGCGCCTACGACGACCGGCAAGCTGAGCCTCTCCGAGATCTTGGCGATCTTCACCAATGGTGGCAAGCAGCCGCTGAGGTTTACCGCCTACGACGGCAGCACCGCAGGACCCGAGGACGCCCTGCTTGGCATCGACCTCCTGACGCCCCGCGGCACTACCTACCTGGCCACCGCGCCGGGTGAGCTGGGGTTGGCGCGAGCATATATTTCCGGCGACCTGGAATTGCGCGGTGTCCACCACGGTGATCCGTACGAACTACTCAAAGTGCTGGCCGACAAGCTCGACTTCGAACGTCCTTCGCCGCGGCTGCTGGCCAACATTATCCGTTCGATCGGCTTCGAGCGTCTCATGCCGGCCGCCCCACCTCCGCAGGAGGCGCTACCTCGCTGGCGTCGCATCGCAGAGGGCTTGCGACACAGCAAGACTCGTGACGCCGAGGCGATCCATCACCATTACGACGTCTCCAACACCTTCTACGAGTGGGTGCTGGGGCCGTCGATGACTTACACCTGCGCCGTCTATCCTCACCCCGAGGCGACGCTGGAAGAGGCGCAGGAAAACAAGTACCGGCTGATCTTCGAGAAGTTGCGTCTGAAACCGGGCGACCGGTTGCTCGATGTCGGCTGCGGCTGGGGTGGCATGGTTCGCTATGCGGCCCGGCGCGGCGTCCGTGCGATCGGCGCGACGCTGTCCGCCGAACAGGCCAACTGGGCGCAAAACGCGATCGAGGCCGAGGGTCTTGGCGATTTGGGCGAGGTGCGCCACTCCGACTATCGCGACGTCCGCGAGAACGGGTTCGACGCGGTTTCGTCGATCGGATTGACCGAGCACATCGGTGTCAAGAACTACCCGTTGTACTTCGGCTTCCTGAAGTCAAAGTTGCGCAACGGTGGCTTGCTGCTCAATCACTGCATCACCCGGCACGACAACAGGTCGACGTTCCGGGGCGGGGGCTTTACGGACCGTTACGTCTTCCCGGACGGTGAGCTGACCGGCTCAGGACGCATCATCACCGAGATTCAAGAGGTCGGATTCGAGGTGCTGCACAACGAAAACTTCCGCCATCACTACGCGATGACGCTGCGCGACTGGTGCCGCAACCTCGTCGCACACTGGGACGAGGCCGTCGCCGAAGTCGGTCTACCGATCGCCAAGATATGGGGTTTGTACATGGCGGCGTCCCGAGTGGGCTTCGAACAGAACAAGATTCAGCTGCATCACGTGTTGGCGGTCAAGCCCGGCGCGCGCGGCAACGACGGCGGCCTACCGTTGCGCCCGTGGTGGCAGGCCTAGATCTCAGCCATTATCGATGCGCCGCGCGCCCAGCTCGTTCTGTAACAGCTCGAGTGCGGCCTCTTCCGGGTCTCGGCGTGGGATTGACGCATTGTCACGTCCGGCTTCGGCGAGCATGCTCTCTTCTTCGGCCCGCTGAGCGGGATTGACCTCAGGAACCACCGGTTCGACGGCGTTCGGCGTTGGTGTGCCGGCCTCGCACCGCACCCGCCAGTCCACACCCAGCGCATCTTTGAGTGCCTCAGCGATGACGTCGGCGTTGCGCTGTTCGCACAGCCGCTTCGCCAGCGGGACGGATTGATGGGTCAACACCAAAGTGTTGCCCTCCACCGCGCGCACGGTGGCCCCGGCCAGCATCACTTCCGTGGTGCGGCTGCGTTGACGCACCTTGTCACGCACTGTGGGCCACATGGTTCGCACCGCGGCCGCACTGGGTTCGCCGGCAGCAGCAACAGGTGCCGCTGCCTGCTCGGGCTCGCGAGCCGGGTCACGGTCCGGCTCGGGCGGCTTGGGGCGCCCGCCCCGCTGCTTGGTTCCCGCCGCCGACTCCGGTGCCGCAGGAATCGACATGTCCAGGCGGGTTTCGATCCGCTCGACTCGTTGCAGCAGCGCCGACTCGGTGTCGCTGGCCGATGGCAGCAGCAGCCGCGCGCAGATCACTTCGAGCAGCAGACGCGGTGCCGTCGCGCCGCGCATCTCACCCAGCCCGGCCTGGACTACTTCGGCATATCGGGTTACCGTTGCCGGCCCGATACGGGCTGCTTGATCGCGCATCCGGTCCAGCACGTCTTCCGGTGCATCCACCACACCGCGGGCAGCGGCGTCGGGAACTGCTTGCAGCACAATGAGGTCGCGAAACCGCTCCAGCAGGTCGGTGGCGAATCGCCGTGGGTCGTGGCCGGCGT
>JAFAQO010000280.1 GCA_019246375.1 Mycobacterium sp.
ACCGGTGTGTTGGTCAAAGGCGCCGATGTCGACGCCGGTCCACCGGGGCACAACCGGGTGGTTTTCCAGGCCCCGGCACCGGGTCAGGGCGTGAACAAGGACGGCCCCATCACGCTGAAGTTCGGTCAGTAGCCGCCCACGGCCGCAACGTCGCTAACGCTCTGTAAGACCTCGCTTTCCAGCCGGCGCACTAACGCGTCGTCACGAGCCTGTCCGCAATAGGCCAGCCAGTTGGCCAGCATTCGGTGGCCGCCCTCGGTGAGGATGGACTCGGGATGGAACTGCACGCCGTGGATCGGCAGCTCGGTGTGCCGCACCGCCATGATCACACCGCTGCGGGTGCGGGCGGTCGCTTCCAGGACGGCGGGCAAGGTTTCCGGCAGGATGGTCAGCGAGTGGTAGCGGGTCGCGGTAAACGGATCAGGAAGCCCTTGCAACACACCGGTATTGGTATGGAAGACACTGCTTGTCTTACCGTGTAGCAATTCGGGCGCTCGGTCCACGGTGGCGCCGAATGCGACGCCAATCGCCTGGTGTCCCAAGCACACTCCGAGCAGTGGGGTGCCGGCGTCGGCGCAGGCATGAACCAGGCCGATCGATGCACCGGCGCGTTCGGGCGTGCCCGGTCCCGGGCTGAGCAGCACCCCGTCGAACTGAGCGGCGACAGCGGCCTCATCGGACAGTCTGGCGTCGTCGTTGCGCCACACCTGGGCCTCGACACCGAGCTGACCGAGATACTGCACCAGGTTGAAGACGAAGCTGTCGTAGTTGTCGACAACCAAGATCCGCACCGTGTCAGGCTACCGTCAGTAGCCCACGAGGCCTGCCGGCCGGGCGTAGTGCATACGGACCGGTTCGGTGTAGCCGGTGATGTGCAGATCGGGCTTAACCACTTCGTCATAGCCCAGACCGAACCGGACGACGTACTGCTTATAGAGCGTGACTAGGGGCGCGGCAGCCAACGCGGCCTGCATCGCGGCGGCATCGCCGATAGCGGCAATGGTGTAGGGCGGACTGTAGGTACGTCCGTTGAGCAGCAAGGTGTTTCCGACGCAGCGCGGCGCCGAGGTCGCCACGAGGCGCTGGTCTTGCATTTGAATCGCCTCTGCGCCGGCGCTCCACAGCGCGTTGATCACCGCCTGGATGTCCTGCTGGTGTACGACCAGGTCGTCGGGGGATGCATCGCGTGGGAACCGTCCGTTTGCGTCGCGCTGAGCGTCAGTGAGGGTCACCACCAAGCCCGGCCCATGGACAGGGTCCAAACCGGCTTCCCCGGCCAGCTCCGCTGACCGTTTCAGCATCGCCGCCAACGCGCTATCCGTAGACCGCCCATGCGTGGAGTCGATCCTGGTGGCCAGCGCAGCCCGTTCGGCGCTGAGACGGTCCACCGAAGACTGCTCGGCACGGACCAGATCCACCAGGCGCGGCGCGTCGCTACCCCGGATCTCGCCGCCGCCGGACACCCCATGGGTCGCCGCCAGCAGCAGTCCGGCGAGCAAGCACACCAGCGGCACACCCAACCGCCAGGGCGAACGGGACCGGCCTCGAAGCCGATGCAGCAACGTCGTGAGACGGCGGGGGCCAATCAGGCTAGCCATCGGGTCTCCGTTCCCTGGTTATGACGCCGGGTGAGCTAGTCTCATAGCCGAACATCCTTCCAGCTGCAGTCGTTATGGTGGCAGCATCCTGAAGACCGTATCTGCCCGAGGTATCAATGCCGAAGTCCAAGGTCCGCAAGAAGAACGACTTCACCGTCACCGCGGTGAGCCGTACGCCGGTCAAGGTGAAGGCCGGTCCGTCGAGTGTGTGGTTCGTCGCACTGTTTGTCGGTCTCATGCTCATCGGCTTGATCTGGCTTATGGTATTTCAGTTGGCCGCCACGGGTACCGATGCTCCCGCCGCACTGAACTGGATGGCCAACCTCGGCCCGTGGAACTACGCGATCGCGTTTGCTTTCATGATCAGCGGTCTGTTGCTCACAATGCGCTGGCGTTAGGCAGCCTGCGAACTATGTTGAATTCATCTTTGATCCGAGCCGTTAACAGCCTGGCCACCCCGCGATCACGCAATCACACATATGTGATTCATCCCCATTGTTGATAACGCCTGTGGATAACTTCATTCCCAATGGCAGGAGCATCGAAAGACCCCGGGCAGCAAAATGAATGGGCCCCTCCGGCGGCGGGAATCGTCGGTTGCGGGGTCGCTGGGATCGTGATGGCTATCTTCTGTGCGACGGTGGTCACAGATCCGCCGGGACGCATTCTGGCCGGTATTGCCGCGGCGGGTTTGATCTTGTTTGCAAGCGTCTCGTGGCGCGCACGGCCAAAGCTAGCAATCACCCGCGACGGGCTCATGGTGCGCGGATGGTGGCGAACCGACGTCATGCGACCCGACCAAGTCAAGATCGTTCGAATCACCGAGTTTCGTCGTCTCGCTCGGAAAGTCCGTCTACTCGAGATCGACACGGCTGACGACCGGCTGCTGGTTTTCTCCCGGTGGGACCTTGGCACCGAGCCGTTGGAGGTACTCGATGCGCTGACCGCCGCCGGCTATGCCGGGTCCGGCTTACGGTAACCCGACCGCGCTGACACGGCGGTGGCTCATGAGCTCAGGAGATCGTGATCGATTCGATGACGACCGGTTCGGTTGGGCGGTCGTTACGGTCGGTGGCAGTCGTGGCGATGGACTCGACGACGTTTTGTGATTCGGCGTCGACGACCTCCCCGAAGATGGTGTGCCGTCGGTTCAGATGCGGCGTCTTGCCGACCGTGATAAAGAACTGCGACCCGTTGGTGCCGGGTCCTGCGTTGGCCATCGCCAGCAGGTAGGGCTTGTCGAATTGCAGTTCGGGGTGGAATTCGTCGGCGAACTTGTATCCCGGGCCACCGCGACCGGTCCCGGTCGGGTCACCGCCCTGGATCATGAAGCCGTTGATTACCCGGTGGAACACCGCGCCGTCGTAGAACGGGCCGGAGGTGCCGCCCGAGGCGTTCTGGGTCGAGTACTCCTTGGTGCCCTGCGCCAGACCCACGAAGTTGGCGACGGTCTTTGGAGCGTGGTTGCCGAACAGGGCGATCTTGATGTCGCCACGGTTGGTGTGCAGGGTGGCCGTTGCGGTTTGAATGGGGCTGTTGGTCACGAAATGACAGTCTGCCATTGACCACTGGCAATGCCAGCCACGGGTGCCGATAGGTGCCACCGCTCAGCGGGTGACAACACGTCAGCCCATTGAGCCCGCGGCGGCCCCGAGGATGGCAGGCTGAGAGGTCCGGATGGACGTAGCAGAGAGGTGGCAAATGAGCGCAAAGACGCAGACCCGCTTGACTCCGCGACAGCGACTGACCCGCGGCCTGACCTACACGGCGGTGGGGCCGGTGGATGTCACGCGAGGCATCTTCGGGCTGGGAGTTCATTCCGCTCAAACCGGCGCATCGAGTCTGCGTCGGCGCTACCAGCAAGGCCGACTCGCGCGCGATCTGGCTGCTGCGCAGGAGACGATTGCCCAAGAATTGGCCGCCGCGCAGGAAGTGGTAACCGGACTTCCGGCCGCGCTGCAGGAAGCCCGCCACTCCCAACGCCGCAGCAAGCGCCCGCTGGTGATCGCCGGCGTCGCCGCGGCGGCCGTTCTGGCCGGCGGGGCGGCTGCGTTCGCCATCATCCGACGCTCGTCGCGTCCGGAACCGTCGCCGCGCCCGCCGAGTGTCGACGTGCAGCCCAGACCGTGATCAGCGGTCGGAGCGCCAGATGAGCCGGGGGAGCGGTTTGGAGCGCAACCGTGGAGTG
>JAFAQO010000282.1 GCA_019246375.1 Mycobacterium sp.
TCCCCTTGCCCGCCGGGTACCCGTAGCAGTCACCCGGCTTCTACCCGTGAGGACTCTCACCGTGAGTCGAATGAGCCAGCGCCGGCCCGAAGAACCCGAGCGCTTGATCGAGGACGAGCTCGAGGACGCCTTTGCCAGGATGCTTCGAGAGGGTACCCAGCGCCTGCACCGCAGCTGGCGCGAGGTCCTGGTGACCGGCTTCTTCGGCGGCAGTGAGGTCGCGATGGGCGTGCTCGCATACTGGTCGGTGCTGCACGCCACGCACGATTACCTGCTGGCCGGCGTGGCGTTCTCGATCGGCTTCCTCGCCCTTCTGCTGGGCCGTAGTGAGCTGTTCACCGAAGGCTTTCTGGTGCCCGTCACTACCGTGGCCGCCAAGCGCGCCAGTCTCGGGCAGCTGCTCAAGTTGTGGAGCGGCACCCTGGCCGCCAACCTCGCCGGCGGCTGGGTGCTCATGTGGCTGATCATGACGGGCTTCCCGCAACTGCACGCCCAAGCCGTGGAGACGGCCGCCCACTACGCCACCGCACCGATGTCGTTGCAAAACCTGACCCTGACGGTGCTCGCCGGGATGGCGATCACGCTGATGACGCGGATGCAGCACGGCACCGACTCAGTGCCCGCCAAGATCGCCGCAGCCGTCGCTGTAGCTTTCCTACTCGCCGGGCTGCAGATGTTCCACTCCATCCTTGACTCGCTGCTGATCTTCGGCGCGCTGGCTACCGGGCGCGCACCCTTCGGCTACCTTGACTGGCTCGGTTGGTTCGCCTACACGGTCGTCGGGAACACCGTGGGCGGGCTAGGCCTGGTGACGCTACTGCGCGGACTGCGCAGCAAGGACCGGCTGCAGCAGGAGCGCAGAAACGCGGAGGCCGCAGGCCACTGAACCGGTCGGTCGGTGCTGCGCAGCGCGATGCAGGTCACGGACCGATGTCGATTGCTCCTCAGTTGTGGTGTCAATCTTGGCGTGAGCTGGCCAGATCAGCGCATCAGGCCCACACTGCCGGGGTGTCTGCAACTTCACAAGCAGACCAGGGAGCGACCACCATGCAGACAGGCGCGCAAAACGACATCGGCCGCGAAGAGCTGCGTGCGCTGCTTGAGCAGCGTCGCGCAGACGTCGCACGCCGATTGCGGCGATTGGCCAGGGAATTAGCGGACCTCGACAGGCAGCTTGACGAGATCGAGCAATCGGACTGTTGACCGAGGGGCTGACTACCTCAACCGAATTCTGGTGCCAGATTAGTCGACGGCCAACTCCTGGGGCTCGATCAGGTCGCGGGGCCGTCTTAATCCGAGGTGCTCACGGAATGCATGCGCCGTATAGCCGACGACTGTCGCGTCGGTGCGGGCGCGCACGGTCGCCGAGCGCGGCAGGTGAAACAGCACACCCATTTCGCCGAAGTAGTCGCCGGGCCCGGCCACCTTGATCAATTCCTCGCCGCCACCGGCCAATTCGCGCACGATCTCGAACTCACCTTCGGACACCACATAGATCAGCTCAGCCATCGTGCATTGTTCGAACAGCACCTCGCCGGCTTCCAGGTGCCGACTTTCGGGAACTCGATTGGTCGGCCCGAGTGCGGGTGTCAGCTCGACAACGCGATCGGCCAGCGGAAGTATCCGGCTGTCGTGAGTGGCCACCACCACCGAACGCTCGCCCTGCGCCAACGAGCGGATCAGCCGCAGCACCTCCTCCACCTGGATGAAGTCGAGGTGCGCAGTTGGTTCGTCGGCGAGGATCAATGGCGGGTCCAGGGCGATCGCGCGAGCAACGGCGACGCGTTGCTGCTGACCGCCGCTGAGGTCGCCCGGGCGGTGTTTCAGGCGGTCTGCGAGACCGACCCGTGTCAGCAGTTCCTCGGCACGCTGACGCGTGGACGCGCGTGACATCCCGGCCGCGCGCATCGGTACCATCACGTTCTCGAGGGCATTCAGGCTCGGCACAAGGTTGAACGCCTGGAACACGATGCCTACCGAGTTGCGCCGGTACTTGGCCAGTGCGCCGCCATCGAGCGCCGTGACCTCGGCATCAGCGAACTTGATGGTCCCAGACTTGGGGCGCAGGATGCCCCCGAGGCAAGACAGCAACGTCGTCTTTCCGCAGCCGCTCGGTCCGAGCAGGATCACCAGGGAACCCGCCGCCACGTCGAGGCTCAAGCCGTTGATCGGCCGAACGGCGTACCCACCGCTGGAGTATTCGACGACGAGGTCTTGAATGCTCAGATCGCCCACCAGTCAGGGACCTCCGAAC
>JAFAQO010000428.1 GCA_019246375.1 Mycobacterium sp.
GCACGCCCGGTGACCCGAACGCGCTCTATGGCGATGGCGTTGTCACGGGGCACGGCCGGATCAACGGCCGGCCGGTCGCGGTGTTCAGCCACGACCAAACCGTGTTCCAGGGTTCGGTCGGCGAGATGTTCGGACGCAAGGTGGCCAAGCTGATGGATTGGGTGGCCATGGTCGGTTGCCCGATCATCGGCATCAACGACTCCGGTGGCGCACGGATTCAGGACGCGGTCACGTCGCTGGCGTGGTACGCCGAACTGGGCGCCCGCCACGAACGGCTGACGGGCCTGGTTCCACAGATCTCCCTCATCTTCGGCAAATGTGCCGGAGGAGCGGTGTATTCGCCGATCGAGGACGATCTTATTGTCGCGGTGCGCGACCAGGGCTACATGTTCGTCACCGGGCCCGACGTCATCAAAGAAGTCACCGGTGAAGACGTCAGCCTTGACGACCTCGGCGGCGCCGATGCCCAGGCCCGCTACGGCAACATCCATCAGGTGGTGGAGTCCGAAGCCGCCGCCATCCAATATGTGCGGGACTTCCTGTCGTTTTTGCCGTCCAACTGCTTTGACCAGCCGCCGATCGTCAATCCCGGACTGGAGCCAGAGATCACCCCGCACGACCTCGAGCTGGATTCGATCGTGCCGGACAACGACAAAGCGGCCTATGACATGCACGAGATCCTGCTGCGGATCTTCGACGACGGCGACTTCCTCGATGTCGCCGCGCAGGCCGGGCAGGCCATCATCACCGGCTTCGCGCGCGTCGACGGCCGACCGGTCGGCGTCGTCGCCAACCAACCTATGGTGCTGGGCGGCTCGATCGACAACGAAGCTTCCGACAAGGCGGCCCGATTCATCCGGTTCTGCGACACCATGAACCTTCCGCTGATCTTCGTCGTCGACACTCCCGGCTTCCTGCCCGGTGTGGAGCAGGAGAAGGGCGGAATCATCAAGCGCGGCGGGCGGTTCCTGTACGCGGTCGTCGAAGCCGACGTGCCAAAAGTGACGATCACGGTTCGCAAATCTTACGGCGGGGCGTACGCGGTGATGGGGTCCAAACAGCTGACGGCCGACCTGAACTTCGCGTGGCCGACCGCCCGGATCGCGGTGATCGGCGCCGAGGGCGCCGCCCAGTTGCTGATGAAGCGCTTCCCGGACCCGCATGCCCCGGAAGCGCAGGCCATCAAGCAAAGCTTCATCGAGAACTACAACCTCAACATGGCGATCCCGTGGATCGCCGCCGAGCGTGGGTTCATCGACGCGGTCATCGACCCCCGTCAGACCCGGCTGCTGCTGCGTAAAGCTTTACACCTGCTGCGCGACAAGCAGGTCCAGCACGTGCAGCGCAAGCATGCTCTGATCCCGATTTAAGCCCGCGCGGTCGGCTGAATGAAGCCCGCCGTACACCGGCGGCGACACCTGCGGCGACACGTATCGCTATCGATCGTTCCTATTTCAACATGGGTGCGGCCCCGTCGGGATGTAGTCTGCGTGCCAGACAGACATGGGAGGGGCGATGAGCACGTTGCGTCGGGCGCGCGAGCTGGCCCTCGCGCTGCCCGAAGTAACCGAAGCGGACCACCACGGCATCACATCCTTCCGCATCCACGGCAGAATCTTCGCCACCGTGCCCGATGCAGGACACATGCGGATCATGGTAGACGAGAACGAGATTCGCGGCGCCGTGGCGGAGAACCCGACGGTGTGTGAAGAACTTTACTGGGGTAAGAGCTTGGCCTGTGTCGTGGTGGCGTTGAAGTCCGCGAGTTCGAACCTGCTTCGTGAGCTCCTCACGGAGGCATGGTTGCAGCCCCGCGTTCGCTGGCTGCCCGATTTGCCAACAACCAAGCTTGACTCCGTTGCGCGGGTAGTTCAGAAGTAAGTAGAAACGCGCGTGATCGGTCCTGCCTCAGACATCAGTGTTCCGAAACGAGTCTTGCGGTGGGTGCCGCCGCGCACTAGGCAGCGTGTACGTCGGGGGTTCGTACATGCTCTGGGCGAAAGCCTCGTCCGATGACAATCGGTGGAATGAACTGTAGCGGGCCCCGGCCGACGACCTTCGGGATATGGATAGGGGACAGGTCACCGGTCAAATAGGGTTCGATCACCGCGTTCTGGATGGAGACCTGACCAGCCTGGATGATTCGGGTGGGCAGCTCACGTCGACGCTGCACCTTGGCGAGATCCGCGTTGGTCACGCGACCTTCGCGCAGCGGGGCACAGAGCATGTTGGCTGCGGCCACCGCATCAGCAACAGCCAGGTTGATGCCGACCCCACCGACCGGTGACATGGCATGCGCGGCATCGCCAATGCACAGCAGACCGGTACGCCACCAAGTCTTGAGCCGGTCCACCCGCACGTCGAGGTGGCTGGTGTCGTCCCAAGAGCGTAGGTCCTTGACTTGTTCACGCAACTGCGGTCGCACGGAGACCAGTCGCTCTTTGAACGCCTCCAGCGAACCGTCCCGAGGTTTGGCTCCCTTCGGCACCAAATACGCGACCTGCCAGTAGTCACCGCGGTAGATCATGGCCATGACGAGGCCCTTACGGAAGACCGCGAAGAGCTCTTGCGGATCGCCGGGGCACCATTTCAGCCGGAACCACAAGACGTCCATCGGGGAGTGCGCCGTGGCGATCTCCAGACCCGCCGCAGCCCGCACCGCCGACGTGCGCCCGTCCGCGGCTACCACCAACTCGGCATGCACCTGCAATTCCGGCGTGCGCGCCCCGACGACTCGGTCTCCTTCGAAGATCAGGTCTTTGACCTCGGCGTTGCGGATCAGGGTGAATTCTGGGTAGGCAGACGCCTTTTCGGCAAGGAAGTCGAGGAAGTCCCACTGCGGCATCAAAGCGATATAGGGCTGCCTGAAGCCAAGCCATTTGAGCGCACTGAAGTTGCCGAAGGTGCGAATTGAGCCGTCGGTGTCGAAGGCGACCCGGTTGACCTTGGTATGCGGTAGGTGCAGGAACTCTTCGATCAACCCCAGCTCGTCCACGATCCGCAGGGTGGACGGATGCACGGTGTCGCCACGGAAGTCGCGCAGGAAGTCGTTGTGCTTTTCCAAGACAACAACCTGGATCCCGGCGCGGGCAAGCAGGAGGGCGTGAACCAGGCCGGCGGGACCACCACCGGCGACACATACCTTGGTCTGAAGAACTCGCGTCATGGCCTGACACTACGCACGGACACTGGCCGGCTCGCGGGAGCTCGTTGAGACGCGGTCACGTGCAACCCGATGCCGTCAACGGCACGCCGGGCGGATTACATCGGTCCCTGCGCCTTTGTGACGTAGTCGGCGAGCGCGTTACCGATCGCGGCCGCGCCCATGCCGTTGGGGTGTAGCGGCGTAGCCGGGTTGGCGGCCACAAATCCCTCGATGTACCGCTGGTTGGGTGGCGCGCACATGTCGTGACCCACCGACAACGGTCTGGTGTCGAAGAAGCTGATCCCGTTATCGGCGGCGAGCTGTCGCTGCCGGTCATCGATTTGATTGACCTTCGACTGAAAATAGTCGGCGTCCTTCGGCACGATCGGCTGCTCGGGGAAGCATCCTCCGGGTCGGATATAGGTCGGGTAGCCGACCATGATGATCCGCGCGGTCGGCGCCTTGGCCCGCACGTCGTCGATCATCGCGGCCCACACCGGCACGTCTGCGTCGATGGCCGTCGAGACGCTGTCGACACCGTTAGTGACAAACCTGTCCGCGCACGGCGGCGAATCGATCGAGGCAGCTCGGCACTGCGAAGCGTCGGCAGCCAGACCGACATCGTTGCCGCCGATCGTGATGGTGACCATCGTTGTGTTCGCTTCGACCGCGTCGATTTGTGGGGGCACCGTGCCGCCCACCGTCACTTGTGCCTGGGTGGTGA
>JAFAQO010000504.1 GCA_019246375.1 Mycobacterium sp.
CATGATGGCGGTGGTCGATCCGCAGCTTAAGGTGCACGGTCTGGAAGGCGTGCGTGTGGTCGATGCGAGCGTCATGCCGCAGATCACGATTGGCAAGATCCATGCCCCGATCATGATGATCGCAGAAAAGGCCAGTGACATGATCAAGAAGGAACACGGCCTGTAAAACAGGATGGTCTTCCCTTGGTCAACTTCGTAGGCGTCAGTGGGCGCTAGTCTCGCCCAGGGTTGACGCGAGCAGCTCGGCTAGCGCAGACGGATCGTCCACGGGCA
Source organism: Mycobacterium sp. (assembly GCA_019246375.1). Classification (GTDB taxonomy): domain Bacteria; phylum Actinomycetota; class Actinomycetes; order Mycobacteriales; family Mycobacteriaceae; genus Mycobacterium. The sequence goes on from JAFAQO010000504.1 coordinate 274, forward strand.
CTGAGCCCACGAGACCCGATTCAGTCAGGGCCCGGGCGCGCTCGTTGGAGCCGGTGCCGGCGAGTGCGGAAGCGATCACGTCGGCGGTGCGGCCTGACCCGGCGATGACGGCGACTCTGCGTCCCGCTTGCACACTGCGTTCGATATCCGAGTACGCGATCTCTCCGCCGTTGATCAGCACCGTGATCGAGGGGGCCGCACCTGCCAGAACCGTTGCGGTATGGGCGATCCACGGCGCCTCCGCGCCCCACTGGTCACCCGGCACGATCATGAAGTGGCTGTGATGGGGTTCTAACACCGCGTCGGCACCCGGCGGGGCCGGCCTGCCGGGCACCACCACGGTTCCCTCAGCAACCACGCCGACAAGCGGGAACGCAGCGCCCTGCGCCCAGCGGGCTTCACCCAGCATCCGCATCACACCCGAGAGCGTCCCGCCGTCGACGGCGGCGGCCCCTAATCGCTCCAGCACGGGCACAATGCCTGTTGCGATGACGGGGCGGAGTCGCTCGATGCCGGCGTGGTCCAGTCCGCCGGCTCCCCCAACGACGACCACGGTCGGTCGCGGCGGCGACAGCCCCAAACTGGTTAGCGCCGAGGCAAGTTCACCAAGGTCGCCAACGTCTACCGCTTGTGCGCGGGCGCCGCCGGGAAATTCGAAGAGCAGCGGCGATATCACCCCGGCCCCCCGCATCGGATAGGGTCATTTACTGACGCGGTGCACACGGCGTTCATTATTACCGCTGAATCGCCGTGGCGGTGCATTGACCGCTCGGTCGTGTGAGTGCGCCTAGGAGCCCGCAGCCCCATTGTGGGTCGGTTTGGTTTCCCTCGCAGTGCGGCCCCGTTCACGCTCCGGGTGCTGGCACTGCGTCGACTACGGTCAGCGGGCCTGGTCAAGCACGGCAAGCACTCTTGCGATGTCTTCGGCGGGATCCCCGCATGTCCGGAGGAATTCGAGCTGGAATCTTGTGCTTGCGATCTCGTCGGGCCGACCGAAACGGGCGGCCCCGGCATACTGCCGTACCGCCGGGTCGATCGGCGCGCCGATTTCGAAAACCTCATGCAACGTGAGCTCCGCCAGGGTCACCATCGCCCAGAAATCCGCCGGATCCTCACTGAGGGCCCGCCGCGCAAGAAAGCGGCTGACGGTGAGGGTTTCGCCGAATTCTGCGCGGAATACGCCGTCTTTGGGACGGCCACTCCACCGAAGCGCCATCAGGAGGTTCACCCCGGTGTAGTAGTCGGGATCGAGTTGGAATCCCAACCGGTAGTTCCGTTCCATCGAGGCGAACAGAGTCTGCGCGACGGCCTCGTCCATGCCTCCCCGTTGGAATTGGAGCTGCCGCTTAAGAAGCCCACCCCAGATACCATAGGTCTCCGAGTCGCGATAGCCGGCTTCTTCGGCTTGGGCGAGAAGCATTCTCGCGCTGGCCCAATACTCCCTCTGCGTGGCTGGATCTGGCGATTGCTCACCAAGGCGCCGATATGCGATAACCGTCTTGTGCAGCCACGTCCGGTGCATGGGATCGCCCGGTTCCGGCCTGGCCTGAGCGAGCAGATCGCGCGCGTCGGCGTAGGCGGTCTCCTGGAGTAGTCCTGCGGCCAGTTCGATCCGCAGTGCTCGCCGGGTGGAGTCGGCAATGCCTGGCACCGCTGCTACTTGGGCTGCTGCCGCTCGCATCGACCCGACGTCGGCGCTCTGCACCGCGTGGGCCACGCTCTGCCTGATACTGGTCTCGGCTTGCTGATTCTGCGGCATGGTCGACCTTGGCCGAAACGGCCGCACAACGTTTGCCAACTGGAACCATTCGTGCGCAGGACTGTCGACAGCGGTTGTGCTCAAGGCCGTTTCGACGACAGGCCGCAGCGCACGGATAGCCCGCTCGGCTTGTTCGTCGGTGACGTCATCGGCTCCCCGGGCAAAGGAGTGCATGCGAATCATGTTGATGTCGAACGGCGGCGCGGGACCTTTGAAGGAGCTGATGCGCGGATCGACGAGAATGGTGGAGTGTGAGGCGAATACGTGACGAATTCCAATTTCGTAGGCGACGTTGAAATTGATCGCGGAAAGATCGGCCAGCACAAGATCAGAGTTGGCCAGATCGAGCAGCATCGCGGAGTGGATGATCCCACTGTCGGTCTGAAGATCCGCGCGCGTCCATGTGACGTCGAGGTCCTCCAATAGTGGGCGGTAGACCCGGTGAAACGCGGGATCGCATTGAAGGTACCGGTTGGCTCGTGGGTCCTTCTTTTTGCCGTACGGCATCACCACAAAGGCCCGCGGTGGGTCTTGCGGAGACGGATCGAGGTCGATGCTGAGAATCCCCCGCTCCTCGGACCGCAGTACAAGATCGTCTGTCACGCTGCAAGCCGCTTGGGTTGGCCGTGGCCGAATGGTGATGACCCAGACGCGTTTCCCTTCGGCGCCGGCGCTTCGTGCAGCATCGTCTAGTATCGCGACGTTGTGGCGGCGGCGATCTGCATCATCATCCGGGTCCAGATTCGCTCGGTCGTCGATAGTGACATGAGACGTCGTGACAATGCGGTCGTAGTGGGAGGTCCAGGGTTCCCCGCGGCTCTCCACCTTCTTTGTACGGAAGGTGTCCCTATCGCACGGCAGGAGGACCTTCAGCGGAACCTGCTCCGCGAGTGCCGCGCGGGCGAGGGTTATGTCGGCGCCCGGCGCGAGTGAACCGATGAGGAGTGCGGGTTTCAAGGACTGGAGCAGTCCGCGGATTCGGGGCAACAGGCTCTCGGCGACATCTGCAAACAGGTCTGGCGCCCTCTGACCCGGATAGTCCGCTTCCGAGCCGGCGTACACCACGATCATGTGCCACTCCTCAGTGCGCCCAGTGGATTGGATCGGTTTCGTGAGAAAGCGCCGGCCCGGCCGAGTCGTCGCTGTATTCGGCTTCCGTCGGAACAGGTCGGACTGCGGTCGAGAGCCCCTGCGCGGGTGATTTCGAGAATGTCGTCGGGGGTGGTCATTTAGTGGGAGCCCCACCACTCATAGAGCTGGTCGAGTCCGGATGGATCGCGGTCCTTCCAGGCAGCGCCGAACAAGTGCTGGGACTCGTCGGTCCACTCCACCTCGGCTTGCTCCTTGTAGGACTGCATGGGGT
>JAFAQO010000687.1 GCA_019246375.1 Mycobacterium sp.
TAGATGCGCAGCTCTCCGCGTTTGCGACGGTGGTCGACGATGCTCACCTGAACATCATCCACCTATTTGCGCCATTAGCTCGCGACCGGATACTTCCGGTCGAGCGCCAAGTTCAGCTGCAACACATTGACGCGCGGTTCACCGAAAAACCCGAGATCGCGGCCACGCTGGTTTTCTCGTACGAGTTGACGGATCTGATCGGTCGTGACATGCCGTGTCTTGGCCACCCTAGCGACCTGGATATCGGCGTAGGCGGGGGAGATGTCCGGGTCTAGACCGCTGCCGCTTGCGGTGACCGCGTCGGCCGGTACCCGCGGATCACTGGGCGCCGCCCCACGGACGGGCACAATCTGGCCGATTGCATAACTCTCACCGAACCGTGCGCATTCGACTCGCACGCCTTCGTAGCTCGCCACAAAAGGCTGACTGGTAGTAGCGCACGGTTCGTTGACGCTGACGACCCTGGTCGGATGGAGGACATTGCCGCGTGCGTCGCGCGGGCCGATCACCGACACCACGGCTCCGACGCCGGCACCGGTGCAGAACGGACGTGACCCGTCTAGACCGTCAAGCTTGGCGACGGCCACGCTGCGTGAGCACACCTGGGTCAGGAGGCTCGGCTTGAACCCGGCGTCGGCCGGTTTGGCACCTGCTGCCAGCTTGGCCGGGTCGGCCGGGGTGTCGACGACGCTCTCCGGTCCGAGGTTGCTGCCGCCGCTTGCCATGGGGTCATATCCGTCACCGGCCGCCGACGGCCGGGACTGGAAGTACTGCGGCAGCGGACGGCCGTCGCCATCGGTGAACAACTGACCGATCAGACTGCTGCCGACCGGTTTGCCGTGGACCTTGACGATCGAGCCCTCTGCCTTGCCATGCAGACCGGGAAGCTGTGCTACCAGCCAGATAAACAGCGGATATCCGACGCCGAGGATCACGGTGAAGATAACCAGCGCCCGCAGTGCGGCCCAGTGCTGGCGTACCAAATTGGTGATTGTCATGTCAGCCCATCCCCGGAATCAGTTGGACAACCAAGTCGATGAGCTTGATTCCGATGAACGGGGCGACGATCCCACCGAGTCCGTAAATGTAGAGGTTGCGGCTGAGCAATCTCGAGGCGCTGCTCGGCGTGTATCGAACGCCGCGAAGAGCCAGCGGAATCAGCCCGGCGATGATGAGCGCGTTGAAGATGACCGCGGACAGGATTGCCGACTCCGGACTGTGCAGCCGCATGACGTTGATCAGGTCCAGTCCCGGGAAAAGCGCTACGAACATCGCCGGGATGATCGCGAAATACTTGGCAATGTCGTTGGCGATCGAGAACGTGGTCAGCGCTCCGCGGGTGATCAACAGTTGCTTGCCGATTTCGACGATCTCGATGAGCTTGGTGGGATCGGAGTCCAGGTCAACCATGTTGCCGGCTTCCTTGGCCGCGGTGGTGCCGGTGTTCATTGCGACCCCGACATCGGCCTGGGCCAGCGCCGGCGCATCATTGGTGCCGTCACCGGTCATCGCGACCAGCCTGCCGCCTTCCTGCTCACGTTTGATCAGCACCATCTTGTCTTCAGGAGTGGCTTCGGCAAGGAAGTCATCGACGCCGGCCTCGTCAGCGATAGCTTTGGCGGTCAACGGATTGTCGCCGGTGATCATCACTGTCCGGATGCCCATTCGGCGCATTGCGTCGAAGCGGTCGCGCATGCCCTGCTTCACCACGTCCTTGAGGTGGATGACACCGAGCACTTCTGCTTTTTTGATGTTCGCGCCGTTGGAGACCTGGCCCACCACAAGCGGAGTTCCCCCCGCAGCGGCGATACCGTCGGTGATTTCTCCGAGTATGGTCGGAATGCTGCCGCCGTGGGAGCGGACCCATTCGGCGACGGAGTTGGCCGCGCCCTTGCGCAACTGTCGTCCGTCGATGTCGACACCCGACATCCGGGTCACGGCGGTGAATTCGACCCATGAAGCGTTGGCGAGTTCTCCGGGCGTCCGCGCGCGCAAGCCGTAGGTCTCTTTGGCGTAGACGACGACGGAGCGGCCCTCCGGGGTTTCGTCGGCAAGGCTCGACAGCTGAGCGGCGTCAGCAAGCTCACCGGGTGTCACTCCGATGAGTGGGATGAAGTCCGTTGCTTCCCGGTTGCCGAGGGTGATGGTTCCGGTCTTGTCCAGCAGCAGGGTGTTGACGTCTCCGGCCGCCTCCACCGCGCGCCCGGACATCGCCAGCACATTCCGCTGGACCAATCGGTCCATGCCGGCGATGCCGATCGCCGAGAGCAGGGCGCCGATCGTAGTGGGAATCAGGCACACCAGCAGCGCCACAAGGACGATGCCGGTGACCCCATTCACGTCCAGGGCTTGGGTGTCGGGCACACCGGGGCTGTTGGCCTTGGAGTAAATCGCCAGCGGCTGCAGCGTTGCCACCGCGAACAGGAAGATAATGGTCAAGGCCGCGAGCAGGATGTTCAGCGCGATCTCGTTCGGCGTCTTCTGGCGGTTGGCGCCCTCAACCAGCGCGATCATCCGGTCCACGAAGCTTTGGCCGGGCTTTTGGGTGATTTTGACGACGATGCGGTCCGAGAGCACGGTTGTCCCGCCTGTCACCGCTGAGCGGTCGCCGCCGGACTCCCGGATCACCGGCGCCGATTCGCCGGTGATGGCCGATTCGTCGACTGACGCAATGCCTTCCACGACGTCACCGTCGCCGGGAATGATCTGGCCGGCCTCGACGACGACGACGTCACCTTGTTGCAGCAACGGCGCCGGGACTTCTACTTCGGGTCCGGATCTGCCGGGTGTCCATTCGGGCAGACGGCGCGCGACGGTGTCGGCCTTGGACTTGCGTAGGGCGTCGGCCTGCGCCTTGCCCCTCCCCTCGGCGACCGCCTCGGCCAGGTTCGCGAAGACGACCGTCAGCCACAGCCAGAACACGATCAGCCAGGCGAACCAGCTCGGGTCGGCGATCGCCAGCACGGTTGACCACACGGCGCCGATCTCGACGATGAACATCACGGGGTTGCGCCAGAGGGTACGAGGGTCGAGCTTTTGGAACGCGCCGGGCAGTGACTTCAGCAGCATCTTGGGGTCGAGCAGACCGCCCTGAACCGGCTCCGCCGTGGTCCGGTCAGCGTGTGAAGCTGGAGCTGAAAGCATTTCAGTGGATCCCTTCTGCG
>JAFAQO010000733.1 GCA_019246375.1 Mycobacterium sp.
CGCCCGCCAGCGCCACTCGCCACAACCGCGCGTCCTCGTCCCAGCGCGCGCCTTCGACCGTCGTGTTGAACCGCATCCAACGGCGGACGTCGTACTCGTCGGCGACGCGTTCGGCGTATTGCTTGAGCTCGGCGCCCGGCGCGAATAGCCGTGACCAGTAGGGATTGGGTTCGAACCAGTACGAATACGTGGTGGACGGTATGTCGACGGCCAGCCCGGGGTAGCGGTTGACATGCCAGGTCCCACCCAGATCGGCCTCCCGATCGAGGATGACGATGTTGTCATAGCCCAGCCGCTTAAGCTGAATCGCCGCACCGATGCCGCCGAAGCCTGCCCCCACGATGACGACGTCGAAAAGCCCCGTAGTCATGGGCCAACGGTACCTGACTTGACAGTAACTCCCACTGAGCAGGCTGGCGTTGCGATCGCGACGCACTAAGACGTCGATAATGTTGCGCGTACACAGACCGTGATGTAAGGCAACGCCAGGCCGTTGGTGTTCGCCAGCACTGGATGGGTGGCCAGCAACTCACGAACTTGGTCGAGTGTTCTGGTGCGGACCTCGGCCGGCGAGGTGATGCAGTAGGTGCGGGAAGCCACCAGGTCTATCAACGCTTGCGGTGTCAGGTAATTCGTCCACTCCACTTGATGGCGCGCCGTGTCGGTGAAAGGTTCGGGCAGTATCACCTGGGTGCGCCGCGGATCGCCATCGCTACCGATGATCCGACCTAGCTCACGCACCCAGCCGAGCCGTTCGTCGCGCGTGTTCCACACCAGCCCCAGCCGCCCGCCGGGCCGCAGCACGCGGGCCACTTCGGGAATCGCTCGCCGGGGATCCACCCAGTGCCATGCCTGGGCGACCAGCACGGCATCAACGCTATTGTCCTCCAACGGAATTTCTTCCGCAGTGCCCAGCAGCGCGCGAGTTTCGGGCAGGGAGGCACGCAGCACTTCCAGCATCTCGGGTATCGGGTCGACGGCGACCACGTCGAGGCCGCGTTCCACGAGTCGGGTGGTCAGCTTGCCGGTGCCCGCACCCAAGTCGAGCACTTGGTGCGAACCGGCCGGCAACAGCCAGTCGATTGCCTCCGGCGGATATGACGGGCGCCCACGCTCATAGGCGGCGGCTGCTGAGCCGAACGAAAGGGAGCGGTCGTGGCGCGCGCCGGTCACCGTCGACACGCGCCTTCGCTCTCGGCCAATTCCAGGGTCTGCCGGATCAACTTGCCAACGGCTTCCGATTCCACCAGGAAACCGTCATGCCCGTAGATCGAGTCGACAACTTGCAGCCCGGTGCAGCCGGGTAACCGCTCGGCGAGTTCCTCCTGCAGCCGCAGCGGGTACAGCCGGTCAGATGTGATACCGGCGACTACCACCGGCACGTTGCACCCGCGCAACGCGGCGGCGATTCCGCCGCGGCCGCGTCCGACGTCGTGCAGCGACAGCGCCTCGGTCAAGACCACGTAGCTGCCGGCGTCGAACCGGGATAGCAGCTTGGTGCCCTGGTGTTCGAGGTAACTCTGTACCGCATATCGGCCGCCCGCGGTTGGATCCTCATCGCCCTGGGGGTCGTTGGCGAACCGGGTGTCCAACTCGACCTCGCCCCGGTAGGTGAGATGTGCGAAACGGCGGGCGATCTCAAGCCCGGTGTCAGGCGCATGTCCGGTGCCGTGGTAGTCGCCGCCCTGCCAATTCGGGTCGGCCTTGATCGCCGCGATCTGGGTGCACTGCGTGCCGATCTGGTCGGCGGTGGCGCGGGCACCGACTGCCAGCAGCAGGCCGGCGCCGACTTGGTCGGGATGGCTGACGATCCATTCCAGCGCTCGGGCGCCACCCATCGACCCGCCGACCACGGCGGCGACGTCGGTGATGCCGAGCGCGGCCAGTGCGGCGACATCTGCCTCCACCTGGTCGCGCACAGATATCAGCGGAAACCTTGAACCCCAAGGGTTTCCGTCAGGGGCCGTTGAGCTGGGTCCGGTCGATCCGCGGCAGCCCCCGAGCACGTTGGTGGCCACCGCCCACCAGCGGTTGGTGTCGATCGGCGCGCCGGGCCCGGCCACACCGTCCCACCAGCCCGGCGTCGGATGTCCTGGTTCGGCGGGTCCGGTGATGTGCGAATCGCCGGTGAGCGCATGCAATACCACCACTACGTTGTCCCGTGCGGGCGACAGTTCCCCCCAGCGTTGCACGGCAATACAGACATCCTCGATCACCGCACCGTTTTCCAGGGGCAGTGAGCCGATGTCGACAACGCCGACCTCGCCTTCTGCGGGCAGCGTCTGAATGGGCACGTCGGAGATCGTCACGTAGGCCTCCTCAAAAGGCCGCCACGGCGTGCGGGTCGCCACTGCCGGCAGCCGACGTGGCGGCGCCGCCGAATTTCGCGGCCGCGGCGAAGCCCAACTCCAGGTCGGCGAGGATGTCGTCGATGCCCTCGATGCCAACGGCCAGCCGCACCAGCCCCGGGCTGACACCGGTGGACAGCTGCTCTTCGGGGGTCAGCTGAGAGTGGGTTGTCGATGCCGGATGGATGACCAACGAACGCACGTCTCCGATGTTGGCGACGTGGCTGTGCAGCTTCAGCGCGTTGACGAACGCCTTCCCCGCCCCTACTCCACCGGCCAGCTCGAAAGCCAGAACAGCTCCAGTTCCCTTGGGCGCCAACTTCTTCGCTCGCTCGTGCCACGGCGAGCCGGGAAGCCCCGCGTAGTTCACCGATAGCACGTCGTCGCGGGCGGCGAGGAATTCGGCCACCCGCTGTGCGTTCGCGACATGCCGTTCCATGCGCAGGCTCAGCGTTTCCAGTCCTTGCGCTACCAGGAACGCGTTGAACGGCGAGGCCGCCGACCCGTAGTCGCGCAGCAGTTGCACCCGGGCTTTCACGGCGAACGCGGGCGGTCCGAGTTCGGCGTAGACCACGCCGTGGTAACTGGGGTCGGGCGTGGTGAATCCGGGGAATCGGCCCTGCGCCCAGTCGAAGGTGCCGCCGTCGACGATGACCCCGGCGATCGCCGCACCATGCCCGCCCAGGTATTTGGTGGCCGAGTGGACCACGATGTCGGCGCCCTGGGCGATCGGCTGGATCAAGTACGGGGTCGCAATGGTGTTGTCGACGATAAGCGGGACGCCCGTGTCGTGAGCGACGCCGGCGACGGCGGGCGTGTCCAGCACATCGATCTGCGGGTTGGAGATCGTCTCGGCGAAGAACGCCTTGGTGTTCGCCCGTACCGCTGCCCGCCACGAATCCAGGTCGTCGGGATCGGCCACGAAGCTAACGTCGACGCCGAGCTTGGGCAGCGAATAGTGGAACAGGTTGTAGGTGCCGCCATAGAGGCGGGGGCTGGAGACGATGTGGTCGCCGGCGCCGGCAAGGTTGAGGATCGCGAACGTCTCCGCTGCCTGCCCGGAGGACAGGAAAAGCCCTGCCACCCCGCCCTCGAGGGCGGCGATGCGCTGTTCGACGACCTCGGTGGTCGGGTTGCCGATTCTGGTGTAGATGTTGCCGGGGAGCTCCAGACCGAATAGGGCGGCCGCGTGAGCGGTGTCGTCGAAGGTGTAGGACGTGGTCTGGTAGATCGGCAGGGCACGGGCATTGGTGACCGGATCCGGCTGTTGGCCGGCGTGAATCTGTTTGGTCTCGAACGACCAGTGCGCGATCGGATCGGCGTCGGTGCTGCTGTCAGTGCTCATCAGAAGTGTCTCCTGCAAGGAAATGGGGTGTCGGTGTTCGCAGCGGCGTTTGACGCCGTCTGGCGACGACGTCAACCGGGAGCCATGCGTTAGCGACGGTGATGCATGATGGGCCGGCCCCAATAGGCGCGCATCAGGTTTCCCTGTCTACTCGGGGGGCCCGTCAAGGCGGACCCGCGCTTGCCGTGTAGCCGGTTCTGGCTACTCAACCTGGTCATCACCCGGGGCACCCCACCGCGGTTGGAGGGTTGCCGGCCAGCAAGCCGGGGCTTGACGCTGGCGCTCATGACCGATTTGCAGCGTATCGCACCGCGGCCACCTCGTGCCACTGGGACATCTGGTGGCGACCCGCTGCGCCCGGCTTCGCCGCGCTGGCGATCGCCACTGGGATCATCTGGCGCTGCCCACATCGACGTCGAAACCGGGCGAAACCTCCTCGATACGCCCCACCCCCGCACTGATGGCGATTACTCCGTACGCGATACTGGCAGTCACAGTGACAACGCGGAGCCCCGCAGAATTTGACCGATAGCGACGCCGGGAGAAAGACCGTGTGCGCCGAACAGCCGACCATCATCTACACGCTGACCGACGAGGCGCCGCTGCTGGCGACCTACGCCTTCCTGCCGATATTGCGCG
>JAFAQO010000053.1 GCA_019246375.1 Mycobacterium sp.
AACGCTGTCCCCGCACAAGCGGCCGTGCGGCGAGATCCGAACCGTCCCTTCACTGTTTCGGTGTTCGGCGATTCGATCGCGTGGACATTGATGCATTACCTGCCGGCAACGCCCGGATTCAATTTCGTCGACCATACCGTCATCGGATGCAGCCTGGTGCGCGGCGGCCCGTACCGGTATCTGGGCCAGACCCTTGAGCCGAAAGCTGAATGCGACACCTGGCCGAGTAGGTGGTCAGAGCAGATCGCCCAGGACCGGCCCGACGTCGCGCTACTGATCATTGGCCGCTGGGAGACGGTGGATCGGGTTAACGAGGGGAGCTGGACGCATATCGGTGACCCGTCCTTCGATGAATATCTCACCGGAGAGCTGAACCGGGCGCTGGACGTCCTTGGTGCCACAGGTAGCCGGCTCGTCGTCGCTACCGTGCCCTATAGCCGGCGCGGCGAAAAGCCGGACGGGAGCCCGTGGCCGGAAGACCAACCAGGTCGGGTCGACCAATGGAACACTCTGCTGCGCCGCACTATCGGGCAACGACCAAATGTAGGGATACTCGACCTGAACAAGAAGTTGTGCCCGGGCGGTTCCTACACCGCCAAGGTCGACGGTGTGCAGGTGCGCAGCGACGGCGTTCACCTCACCGCGGAGGGCGTGGAATGGCTGACTCCGTGGCTTGAGGAGTCCGTTCGGTAACCGCCGCTAAGTGTCTGCGCGACAGCTTATTTCCATGCTGTCGGTATCACGCGCGCGAAAATTGACGCTGACATAGCCGTTGTCGGGGTTGCGCATGTACTCCAGGTATGGCTTGGTGTCGGCCATCTCGGTGTTGTCAGCCACGACCAGTGCCCCCGCTGACAAGTTTCCCTCGATCAGCTGAATCACCGGAAGGTACAGCTCTTTCCAGCCGTCGAGCAGCACGAAGCCGACCGGGCCGTCAAGGCTCGCCAGCGTTTCGAGTGCGTCACCTTCGAGCACCGTGATTAGGTCGTCCAATCCCGTCTCGGCGAAAGTCTGCTTCGCCGCCGCTATCTTGGCGGCGCTGAGTTCGGTCGTGACGACTCTGCCACCGCCGTTGTCGCGCACCGCTGCCGCCAAGTGGAGGGCTGATATTCCGAACGACATGCCGAACTCGACGACGGTTACGGGACTGCTCGCCCGCACCAGCGAGTACAAAAACCGGCCGGCTTCTGGGGTCACCGGGATGTAGAAGTCGCTGAACGCGTCGGAACGCTCTTGGGCACTTGCCGAGGAAAGTCGCTCGAGCTCGTCTCGCCTCTCGCGCAACAGGTGCATCTGTTCGCGGGTTTCGGAATACATCCGGCCGAGGGCGCTCGCGACCCGGGGGTCCTGCAGGGTGGTGGTCATGCCATCGACAGTAGGGGGTGCTGCTGTCCTATTTGGCACGCCGAGCTTCTGCGTTGGGCGCGGTCATTGAACGCATGGTAAACAAATCGCGCAAACGTTTGACTCGGCTGCGTCTACGGTGCCAACATGAACGTGCAAAGCACCTCGGTAGGTGAGGCGTCTGCGCGGATATAGGCCACTGACCCCGAACGTCGAGAGACGCCCCGGGTCAGGACAGCTCTTCCCGGCCTAAGGGTTGAGCCCAAGTGGCTTCCGGGCACAGTCCGGATACGCCGTGCAGTGCCGAAGCTCCGACGAGAGGGGTGCGTGCCCGTCGGGCGCTGAATCCCCTCCCTGTGCATGCGCTGTGGTGACACCCGCGTGTGTCCTGACCGTGAGGAGGTGAGGGCGAGATGAGTCCGAGCGACAGTCCCTGTGCGTATTCGGAATCCGTTTCTTCCCGATCCGGTCACGGCATTCCTGCTGCCGCCTGAGGGTTTTCGGACGCCATTTCGGTACTGCCTGCGCACTATTGGTACGCAGGGTGACGAAATGCGCCCGGATTCGCCCGGGCGGGCGGGATGGCTTGTGATGGCCGGTCGGGCTCCCGGAAGGAGACGATCATGGCTTTGGTCGTTACAGAGGCACATCGGGGTGGACGCTCATGACGCCGCCCAATCCCGAGCGCCAGATCCATCGGGCCTGCGGCGACGTTCGTGTGGCCCTTCTTCAGGCACTGGAGCTGCTGTCGGATACAACAGCCCCCGGCGTCGGCGATGACGTGTTCCGCGCCTTCAGCGACTTAGGGCATGTCCAGCAGCAAGTCGCCATGGCCCTGCATGCCACCAACCTGCTTGACCAGATGGTCGGCACGCCGGCCGAGCAGCGTCGGCCCTGGTCGTACTACCGCGGCCGGATCGGCAAGAAGCTGCTACCAGGCCCGCAAGAGCCTGCAGTTGATTGTGAAGCACCGCGTTTCGACCGTTTTTTGGTGGGCGAAGCTGCATGCGGGTCGACGTCGGCCGGGCCCGATACGCGCGCACCGCAACCGGTTTCGGCTCCGGAGAAGCGGACCAACCTCTATGCGTTGAGGACGCCGCCTGGGGTGACCACTGGCTCTGCGAAGCGGTCATCCGACCCCGACCAGAAGCGACCGCTGGTAACCCGCGCAGCCGGGATGCGCTAGCGGCAGGCGCCCAATGCGCGTGGCTTGCGCCACGCGCATTGGGCGCCCGCGCGGTTTCCCGTGCCCAGTTATGCCGGGCTACTAGCGGTATCAGTTGAACCGAGCTGTATCACGCCGACCTCGATGCTGCTCTTTGAGACTCACGCCTGGGGAAGCAGAACGATCTTGCCGTGGGTATGGCGTTGCTCGAGTTCTGCAAAAGCATCGGCCACCTGGTCAAGGGGATAGGTGGCGGCGATATCGAAATCGATGGCGCCGCCGGCGACCAGATCGGCCATCTCCGCCAACACCTCCGGCGTCGATGCGTCCACGCTGCCCTCGGTCTTGGCGCCCACTTCGCCGGCTTTTTCGAACGCGATGATGGTCTCGATCCGCTCGGGTGCCACGCCGAGGTCCACGGCGAGTTGGACATAGTCGGGACCGAACAAGTCGATGAATGCGTCGATTCCGTTCGGTGCGGCCTCCCGCAATCGGGCCTCCAGCCCGTCGCCGTACTCGACTGGAGTGACGTCATGTGCCCGCAGCCAGTCGGCACTCTTCTGCGATGCGATGCCAAGCACGCGGGCTCCGCGTCGGACCAACAACTGGACGACGAGGCTGCCGACCCCACCCGCTGCCGCTGACACAGCCACTGTCTCACCCGCTTGCGGTGCCACCGCACGAACCGCCGCATAAGCCGTGCAGCCGACGACATACAGAGATCCCGCCACTTCCCAGCTCAATTGAGGAGGTTTGGGGATCAGCTGTCCCACCGGGACGACCGTGTGGGTAGCGTGGCTGGACCGACGCAAGCTGAATCCCATGACCTCGTCGCCGACGGCGAACTCCGTGACCTCAGGTCCCACCACCAGCACAACGCCGGCAAGATCACTGCCTTCACCGGAGGGAAATGTGGCCGGGAAAATCTCATGCATGGTGCCGACCCGGATACCCGCCTCACCGGGGTTGATGCCCGCGGCCCGAACCTCGACGAGCACTTCGCCGGGCCCGGGCGATGGCATATCGATGTCGGCCACGTACAAGACGTCGCGCCCGCCATAGCGGTCGAACCGCACCGCGCGCGCCTTCGCAGATGTCATCAAGACCTCCTTAAAGCGGGGTCAGTTGCTGTAGACCACTGATGTACTTACCGATCAAAGTCACCAACAGATGCGCGTATAGCTGGTCGAGGTGACGGGCGAGTCGCTTCCTAGCAGTGGTGTCCCGATCCAGGGACGTGCATTGTGGCGTCGCCCGTCACCGATCATGATCAGCCTTTCGTCGGGTCACTTGTTGCCCGGAACTAAGCGGCTTCATCCATGTCTTCCGCACGCGAGTGTGACCATCGCCACATCGCCTGGACATTGTCGCAAACCGGCCGGCGGCCGCTATTACACCACGGTGATCGGATCGCCGATGTGAACGGTGTCGAAGTACCACGCGGCATTGTCCGGGCTGAGGTTGATGCAGCCGTGGCTGACATTCGCATAACCCTGCGAATCCACCGACCAGGGCGCCGAATGCACGTAGACGCCGCTCCCGGTGACCCGCACGGCGTATTGCCCTTGGATGAGGTAACCCTCCGGAGAGCTCAGCGGGATGCCGATTGTTCGTGAGTCGAACGTAACGGTCCGCTCCTTCGAAAGCGCGGTGAACGAGCCCCGCGGTGTGGGACGGCTGGGCTTACCCATCGATGCCGGCATTGTGCGCACCACCTCACCGTCGATGCTGACGGTGAAGGTATGCGCGGCGACATCGGCAACTGCCGACACCGTAGAGCCGGTGTCAAAGCCGGTTGACAAGCCGTGCACTTCTAGTGCCACATGGCTGTGGGGTGGCCAATAGGTGTCCGGGACCCATTGCACGACACGGTCATTGACCCACTTGAAATGGCCGGGCGGGCGGTTCGGCGACGTAACTTTGATGGTCCGCTCGACAGCCGGGCGATCCCTGACCGGTCCGGTGAACGTCACAATCACCGGATATGCCACACCAACCACCTGGCCGGCCGCCGGTTGAACCGAAGCAACGCCGGGACCCGGCAACGGCGGCGCGATCGCTGCCGCACTGTGGTTGCCCGACCCGGCTAGCGTCATCGCCAGAGTGCTCGCCGCGACGACGACGAGTCGAACCAGGCTGCGCATGCCCTCTATCCCTTCGAGACGGCTATCACCACGATCACACTTTAGTTTCATAGTTCTTACCCCATTGGCGTATTCATCAAACCGCTGGCTGACCGCGCGGGACGGGAAGTCCCGGAAAGCCGCCGCCAGCAGCCGGCAAATAGTCTGTACATCCAGCGACGGGTGTGACACGGGTGGCGGTGCGCCAGCGATTCCCACCGCACGTCCGACGAGAGCCATATCACAAGTGCTGTGTGACGTTCAAATCGAAGGGTGCAACAGAGGTCGAGGCCTGCACTCTGCAGCTGACCGGCCGTTCTGTGGTCAGTCGGGTCATGAGCGACGTTGCTGTCTCGAC